>JAIKYN010000267.1 GCA_024683155.1 Lachnospiraceae bacterium
GCTTCCGGGTCCTTGGCAAAACGGTTCTTATTTTCCCGGATCAAGGCAGCAGCCACCTCCAGGATATTACCGGCGCAGCGGTAATTCACATTAAGGATCACCTGCTTTGCCAAAGGGTAATACTCCTTAAAATGCAGCATGATCTCCGGAGAAGATCCCCGGAAGCTGTAGATGGCCTGGTCATCGTCTCCCACCACAAACAGGTTGTTTTCCGGCTTTGCCAGCATACGGATCACTTCAAACTGTATAGGGTTAATGTCCTGGAATTCATCAATGAGAATATAACGATACTGTGCCTGATATTTCCTTAAAACCACAGGTCTGGCCCTGAAAAGATCCCGGCAGCGTACCAGCATGTCATCAAAATCCAGCTTTTTACGCTTTCTTACAATGTCTTCATAGTGATCCCGGAGGGTTTCATAAATTTTGGGAGACACCGGCAGTTCCTCGCCTGCAAGACAGCCGCCCAGATTCTTTTCCTTGCCGAACAGCTCCAATAATATGGAAAGGGCATCTTCCGGATCATCCTCGGTATGTTCCAGTTTATCTTTCCACTCCATAAGCCCCAGCAAAAGATCGTCATCCGACTTGCAGTCATACATGGCCTGTTGCAGGCTTTCACGCAAAATATCCCGCTTCTCCTTAAAGGACAGCAGATCCGAGGTACTTAAATGATATTCGTTTTTTAAGATCTGAAAAAATACGGCATGAAATGTGCCGAAGGAAACAGGGGTTGAAAGATCCCCCGTCAGCTGAAGGTATCGATCCTTCATCTCCAAAGCAGAAGCTCTGGAAAAAGAAATGACTAAGATTTGGTCGCCACTGATCCCCAGTTCATGGGTCAGATGCTTGATACGATTGGTTATAACAAAGGTTTTGCCCGACCCGGGACCTGCTAATACCAGCATAGGTCCCGCATCGTGCAGTATCGCCCGCTTCTGGGCGTCATTGATCTGTTTTTCCAATTAGTTGGACAGTAACTCGATTCCCTTACGGATACGCTTCAGGGACTCTTCCTTTCCAAGGATCTCCATGATCTCGGTGGCACCGGCCGGTGTCATCTGTTTTCCGGAGACAGCAGTACGGATAGGCCAGAGAACAAAGCCGTTCTTTAAGCCTTTCTCTGCTACATACTCGGTCAATCTCTGATATAACGCATCGTTACTGTAATCGTCCTGTGCTTCCAGGATCGGTAACAGGTCGTTTAAGGTAGCCAAAGAAGATTCCTTAGTCGTCTTCATCTTCTTGTGCTCATACATTGCGGTATCATACTCCGGCAGTACCTTGAAGAAATCCACCAGTTCCGGAATATCCGGAAATACCTCAATACGGGTCTGAACCATCTGTGCGATCTTCTTAAGATCCTTTCCGGTTCCCACTGCTTCCTTCAGATAAGGCTCAGCCTTCTCATAGAATACGTCAAAAGGAAGCTTCTTGATATACTCGCCGTTCATCCAGCGCAGCTTCTTGAAATCAAACACTGCAGGGGACTTGTTGATCCGGTGATAGTCGAATTCCTTCACCAGCTCCTCTAAGCTGAAGATCTCATTATTATCCGCAGGGGACCAGCCCAGTAAGGCTACAAAGTTAACCACAGCTTCTGTCAGGAAGCCCTGCTCGATGAGATCCTCAAAGGAAGAATGTCCGCTACGCTTGGACAGCTTGTGGTGCTCCTCATCGGTGATCAAAGGAACGTGTACATACTTGGGTACTTCCCAACCGAAGGCATCATAGAGACGATTGTACTTCGGAGAAGAAGAAAGGTACTCATTTCCACGTACCACGTGGGTAATGCCCATCAAATGGTCATCCACCACGTTGGCAAAATTATAGGTAGGATAACCGTCCGACTTGATCAGGATCATGTCATCCAGTTCATCGTTATTCACGGTGATATCGCCGTAGATCTCATCCACGAAGGTTGTAGTACCTTCCGTGGGATTGTTCTGACGGATGACATAAGGCATACCTGCGTCCAGCTTTGCCTGAACCTCTTCCTTGGACAGATGCAGACAATGCTTATCGTAAACGCTGATCTCCTTTCCGTCTACCACACGGGTAAGGGAAGCAAGACGCTCCTTGTCGCAGAAGCAATAATACGCCTCTCCCTTATCAATCAGTTCCTTGGCATACTTTAAATAAATGCCGGAAGCCTGCCGTTCACTTTGCACATAAGGTCCAAAGCCCTTGTCCTTATCCGGACCTTCATCATGCTTTAAACCGGTTTCTTCCAGGGTGCGGTAAATGATGTCCACAGCCCCCTCCACCAGACGTTCCTGGTCGGTATCTTCAATACGGAGAATAAAATCTCCGCCCTCATGTTTGGCAATGAGATACTCATAAAGAGCAGTTCTCAGGTTACCGACATGCATTCTGCCGGTAGGGCTGGGAGCAAAACGTGTTCTGATCTTAACTGCCATGTTTCATACTCCATTTCTGTGTGTAATATGATCCCGGTCCAAAAACAAAAAGTTTCACGGACCACGGTTGCTCTGTGAATCGAGCAAATTCCATTATACATGATTTATTCCAAAAAGGAACCTTGTGTTTTTCTTAAGCCTTAGTTTTTACCGGTGCTTCCGAAACCGCCCCGGCTCTCCTTCTGCTCCATCTCCGCTACTTCATCAAATACCAGCGCCGGCTGATGCTCCATAATGCGGAATTGACAGATCCGGTCGTTGACGTGGATCTGAGTATCCCGAACCGCCATCACCGGCATCCTCCACCAGTCTTCCGGACCGCAGTAGGATTCATCCACCACGCCCATGTGATTGGTCTGGATCAGCCCGAAATTCTTAAAGGTAGAGCTTCGGGGAACAATATGTGCTTCATAGCCTTCCGGCAGCTTTATGCACACCCCAAGGTGGATCATCTTAAATTCCCCTTCCTTTAAGGTCACTTCTTCCGCCGCCCGAAGATCGATCCAGTCGCTTTTGCCGTCAATATAATCCAGACGCTGGATGTCATCGTTCAAATACTTGATCTGAATGTGTTTTTCGTTCCTCATAGATACTTCCTTTTTCCTGTTTTTCTTCCATCAACCGATCTGTAAAGGATCCTCGGTGTATTTGTATTACTGCATCTGCATATCCACGATGGCCCTCAAATAATCTGTATATTCCTGCCGCACATAATCCGGGGAAACGATGCGCACTTCCTTGCCAAGTCCCGCCAGCCATCCATAGAACTGCGGACTGAGCACCACATTGATATGTACATTAAAGCGCTCCTCCCCATCCGGATGCAGGGTAACGCCCCGGCCAAACCGGTCCAGGATAACCCCCACCAGATGATTGGGCAGGGAAATGGTCAGGCCCTCTTCCTTTCCCCCGAACATACCGAAGGTCTTTTCCGTA
>JAIKYN010000272.1 GCA_024683155.1 Lachnospiraceae bacterium
TGCGCGGAAAGAGGGTGTGGATCTGGATTTCCTGGAAGGAAAACAGCTGATCCGTATGCCCATTGATTATAAGAAGCCTACCCGGGTGCACATCAACATGAATGGTGAAGACTATCTGGTAGCTTTGACCGGAGCTTTCGGTAAAAACGAAGATAATATCCCGGTGCTGAGCCTTCGCATGTGCTTTGTGGAAGAAGCCACCGAACGGCGGCTTAAGATCTACTTTAACGATGTGGATAACATCAGCCTTAAATGGGATGAGATCCCCGGCAACACCATGATCCAGGATACCATGGAGATGGTTACCACAGGCTCCGGCAATACCAGCGGAATCGCCAACCTGCTCATGGATCAGATCCCCATGGATATCATCAAGCGGGAAGTGGCCACCACCATTGGGATTACTGTGAAGGCACAGAGGAAGAAAATGGAGAGTCTGGAAGAAAGCAGTGATAACACAGTACAAGCAGATGGAAAGCCTGGAAACAACCAGTAAAATTAAAACGCAAGAAGCTGGAAAGGCTGGAAACAGCTGATGATATCACAACGCAAGAAGCTTGAGAAGCTGAGAACAAATGATGAACCTTCTGTGCTACAGATTATGGATCAGTAACGAATTGGAAACCATGTCGAATCATTCAACAGGAACTATAGATAAATGATTTGATGGAAGACAAAATATGCGGAAGATACTTCAATATACCATCCTGGAATCAGATATGGAGGAGACCTACGGCGGCCTGGTGAATGCTCTTCTCAAGAGCCGTGTGAAAGTGACCGGGCATGAGATCAGCAGCGCCAAGTTTACGGAAGATGGCATTACCCTGGACGGAAAGCGTGTGACCATTAAGGATCACGGCACTCCGGGGCAGGTACTGCAGGTGATCCTGGAGGATGCGGAAGCAGACAGGGACAAGGTGCCTGCGGTTCCCGGTCCCTTGGATATCGTCTATGAAGATGAGGATGTGATCCTCTTAAATAAGCCGGCGGGGGTATGTGTGCATCCTTCTCACGGGCACTGGTTTGATACCTTGGGGAATTTCCTGGCAGATTATTACGAGAAGCAGCATCTGGATGTGACCTGCCGCGTTGTCGGGCGTCTGGACAAGGATACCTCCGGCCTGGTGCTCTATGCCAAGAATAAACCGGCAGCAGCCCGTCTTACGGCGCAGCATGCTTGCGGCGAATTAAAGCGAACCTATCTTGCCCTGGCAGAGGGCTTCTTTGGAGAAGGGTCAGGCACCATTGACCAGCCCATGGGACCAGTGCCCGGCGTACTGATGAAACAACAGATCCGCCCGGATGGGAAGAAGGCAATCACCCATTACGAAGTGGTTTCCTACGATGCTGAGAAAGACCGTACCCTTTTGAAGGTGCAGATCGATACGGGACGGACACATCAGATCCGCCTGCATATGGCAAGCCTTGGACATCCTCTGGTGGGAGATCCTATATACGGTAACGGAACAAACGGAAAGACGGCGGCAGCGTTGCATTCCTGGATGCTGGAATTCCTTCAGCCGTTCTCAAGGGAAAGACTGGAGTTTGTGGCTTCCGGTGACGGGTGGTGAAGTTCCGGGAAGAGCGAGTTATGAACTGAAAGAGTGATATTTACGGGGATAATGTCACAATTAAAAATAATTACCGTAACCTTTCAAAAACCAAAATTTTCGGGACAGAAAGATTACGGTTTTTTTGTATTATTTTTTCTTTTGCACCGTAGTTTTTGGGGGATATGAAGGTAAAAATACAATTGAGACCTGTTATTTAGGTTGAAAAATACGGATTATTACGGGGATAGATTGCATGAATGCGAAGATGCCCGTAAACCAAAAAAATCAGAGTGAAATTGTTACGGGTTCAAATACTATAACTGCGAATAAAACCGTAAATTTTCTGTCCCAAGTTTTTGGGGGCGGAGAATGTGTGTTATTTTGGTCGGGAGAAACTGCAGAAGCAAGGTGTCTTAAAGGGAGAAACTGCAGAAGCATGGTATCTTAAAGGGAGAAACTGCAGAAGCAAGGTATCTTAAAGGGAGAAACCGCAGAAATGTGAAGTTTTATTGAGAGAAATCCCTAAAACGTTCTATATTGCCGGAAGAGGCTCCAGAAGTGATGGGATTTGATGGAATAAAAAAATATATTTGCAAAGAAAACAATATATGCTACACTAGGTGCGTCGCAGAGTAGGTTTCGGCGCGTTAAGTGCCTGTGGACGGGACGTTGTCACAGGACGAAGGATTTGATCGTTTTGGTTAAGTCGATCGAGTGATCAGTTTGATCTATTTGGTCGAATTTATTCGATTTGACCGACTGTATCGATTTGATTGATTGTATCGATTTTATCCGCGGTGCCGCGACCGCTTCCGCTGCCGCATAGAAATCATATTGTTTCTCTATCTATGTGGCCTACTTATTTTAAAGGAGGCTATTTTTTATGTCGAATGTTACCAGTCAGGGAGCAGAACGCTCCAAAATTCTCAGTGTCAACAAGTTAGTGATCCTGGCAATGCTTATTGCCCTGGAGGTGGTGTTTGCCAGATTCCTGTCCTTTTCCGTATGGAACCTGCGGATCGGTCTGTCC
>JAIKYN010000287.1 GCA_024683155.1 Lachnospiraceae bacterium
CTGAACTGTAATGTGGACGATATGACGGGAGAAGATCTGGGCTTTGCACTGGAGGCGATCTATGATGCAGGCGCCAGAGAAGCCTTTATGACTTCGGTGCAGATGAAGAAGAACCGTCCGGGTATCCTGCTGACGGTGATCGTGGCAGAACCTGAGAAACAGGAAGTGGTCAAGGCAATCTTCAAGCATACCACTACCATTGGGATCCGGGAGAAGGTATGTGGCCGCTATATTCTGGACCGAAGAATGGAAACGGTGGAAACATCCTACGGTCCCGTACGGGTGAAGAAGTCGTCCGGCTACGGCGTCAGCCGCGCCAAGGCAGAGTTCGACGATCTGGCAGCCATTGCCAAAGAAAAAGGCATCTCACTGGCAGAAGTTCGTTCTGCGGCAGCGGATGCCATGAAACACTAAAAAAGAATATATTCGGAAAAAGTAGTTTAATCGAAGCATACGGTATCTTCCAGTACCTTTACGAAGGAGGAAAGACCGGTTGCATCCTTTTCCGAGAAACGATCTAAGGAGGGAGAGTCAATGTCCAGGACAGCGACGATCTCTCCTTTTTTGTGAATGGGGATCACGATCTCCGAATTGGAGGCACTGTCACAGGCAATGTGTCCCGGGAATTCGTGAACGTTCTTCACCAGCTGCAGCTCATCCTTAGCCAGAGCCGTTCCGCAAACGCCGCGGCCGCTGGCGATATGGATACAGGCAACCTTTCCCTGGAAGGGTCCGAGGACGAGAGCCCCATCCTTTACCAGATAAAAACCGGCCCAGTTCAGGTCCTCCAGAGAGTCCATAAGAAGCGCGGAAGCGTTGGATAAAGCGGGGATGAACCAGGGCTCATCTGCAACCAGGGCTTCCAGCTGTTTTGCGAGTAAATTGTAATCGGTCATATATTCATCCTTTGTATCTTAGATTTGGATCACTCCGAACTCTATGATACACCTAACATGCGTACTTTGCGAAGGATTTCCGTCAGTTCCTTCTCATGAAACAGTACGGGGACGGGATACAGGGGGATGACTTCCTGGTTGCAATAGGCTGCGATCTGAGGGAAATCCTCTTCCCGCAGCACAGAGATCCCTTCGGGGATGCCCATTTCCCGGTTCATTTTCCGAAGGTGGGTAATGAAGGCTTTGGCGCATTCTTCATCGGAGCCGGAAGCAAGGCCGATATGCCGGGCCAGTTCTCCCAGGGGTACATAGACTTTCTCGCCGTAAGCGGACAGCACCGTGGGCAGCAGGATGGCTATGGTAAGACCGTGGGGCATATGATAACGGGCACCGATGGCATGAGCCAGACCGTGCACATAGCCCACACAGGCTACGGTAAAGGCTTTGCCGGCTTTAAAGGAAGCATGCAGCATATTGGAGCGTGCTTCGTAATCCAGAGGATCGCCGTAAGCTTTGGGAAGATTCAGGAGGATCTCACGGATCGCTTCCACACAAAGAGTGGTGGTCTTCTTCGTACAATACGGCCGGTTAAGATAAGCTTCGATGGCGTGGGTCAGGGCATCCATACCGGTCTGCACCGTAAGGTTACAGGGCAGAGACAGGGTAAGTGCCGGGTCCAGTACAGCCACATCGGGAACCAGTACGGGATCATTGATGGTGACCTTATGACCGGTTTTTTCGTCAATGACCACGGAAGTAAGCGTGGCCTCGGAGCCGGTACCGGCGGTAGTGGGAACGGCTACAAAGAAGGGTGTCTTTTTCCTGACTTTCATAATGCCGTTCATGGTATAAAGGCTTTTCTCAGGATTGGCGATGTGGGCAGCAGCCGCCTTGGCAGCGTCCATATAGGAGCCTCCGCCGATGGCCAGGAAACAGTCACACCGATGCTCCTGATAAGCCTTTGCGATCTTCAGAGCCGTGGCAATGGAAGGATCGGACTCTACCTGGTCAAACACATGATAAGAAGGAAAGGCACTTGCGATCTGTCTGAAATCATCTCCGGAAGCCACCCGCTTGCCGGTAACCACCAGAGGGTTGGTCCTGCCCGCTTCCCGTAATACGGAAGGAATGCGGAAAAAGGCATCTTTGCCGGTGATCTCCCGGGGCATCTTCAGGGGGTAATGTTTCCATACCGACCCGAAGAGAGATTGATAAATTCGTATCATATATTGTTTCATAAGAAAACCTCTTGACGTTCAATTTTCTGAAAGTTATCATAAAAGTATGACGTGAATCTGTATTCACAAGTCGAAAATATTCTAACATGATTTATGGTTGGAAACAACCGAAAGGTATATTAGGAGGATTCAAACATGGGTTACAACGGTTATGCCATTGATTCTGATCATTATCTGGATGCAGCTGCCATTACGGCGCAGCTGGATGAACTGATCAAAAAGCCGATCTACACGGTTAAGAAGGAAGCTTTGAAAGAGTATGAGACCGAGTACTTTGACAAGAAGTGTTCCAAGTCCAAGGAAATGATCTCCAAAGCAAAGGAAGTGATCCCCGGTGGTGTTCAGCACAACCTGGCCTTCAACTATCCATTCCCTATTGTGATCACCAAGGCAGAGGGTGCGAAGCTGTACGATCTGGATGGCAATGAATATTATGATCTGCTTCAGGCAGGGGGTCCTACCGTATTGGGAAGCAATCCTCCGGTTGTAAGAGATCAGGTTATTGAACTGCTGAAGACCTGCGGTCCCTCCACCGGTCTGTTCCATGAATTTGAGTATAAGCTGGCGAAGAAGATCTCGGATTGTGTACCTTCCGTAGAGATGTTCCGTATGTTGGGATCCGGAACCGAAGCCTGCATGGTTGCTGCACGTATTGCCCGTCTTAAGACCGGTAAGAAGAATATCCTGAAAATGGGTGGCGCTTATCACGGCTGGTCCGATCAGCTGGCATACGGCATCCGCGTTCCCGGAACCAAGGGCCTTCAATCCCGCGGTGTTCCCGGATTCGTATTTAAACATACCGATGAATTCTTCCCCAATGATCTGGAAGATCTGGAGCGGAAGCTTAAGAAGCATCAGTTAGACGGCGGTACCGCTGCCATCTTTATCGAGCCCGTTGGTCCCGAGTCCGGAACCCGTCCTGTTTCCAAGGAGTTTATCCGGGGAACCGAACGTCTGGCACGTAAATACGGGGCACTGCTTGTCTTCGATGAAGTTGTTACCGGTTTCCGTATCGGTGTACACGGCGCCCAGGGATTCTTTGGTGTAGATCCCGATCTGACCATCTTCGGTAAGGTCATCGCAGGCGGATATCCCGGTGCAGGCGGTGTCGGCGGACACAGAGACTGTATGGCACATCTGGGAGCAGGTCTGGACGGCTCCGGTAAGAAGGTTAAGAAGGCTCTTTGCGGCGGTACACTGGCTGCAACACCTATTTCCTGCTGCGCAGGTTATTACATGCTGGATGAGATCGAGAAGACCGGTGCCTGCGAGAAGGCAGGACGCATGGGCGATCGTCTGACCAAGGGATTGCAGGAATCCATTAAGAAGTACAACCTGCCCTTTGTTGCCTTCAATCAGGGCTCCATTTGCCACCTGGACAACGCAGGGACCATGCACTTCTCCATTAACTGGAACAAGCCCTGGGAGATCCCCGAGGTGCTTAAGCAGACCGACGCACGTAAGAAGGAAATGGAGCACATCGGCGCGGCATACATGGCAGAAGGCCTGATCACACTGGCAGGCTCCCGTCTGTATACTTCCGCAGCTTACGATGAAGCTATGATCGATGATGTGATCGCTCGCTTTGACCGTGTATTCTCCAAGGTTGAGGCTATGAAGGCCTGACAGGCCGGGAGGCAAGGATATATGGCATACGAAATCAAAGAAGGTAAAGAACAGGTCATAAAGGCCGGACTGGAGCTGCTTAAGACCGGGCTCATTGCCCGTACCTGGGGAAATATCAGTGCCCGTATCTCGGATACGCAGTTTGTCATTACCCCCAGCGGACTGGCCTATGATTCTCTTTCTCCGGACGATATTGTGGTGGTAAATATTGCAGACTGCTCTTACGAGGGAAGTGTAAAGCCCTCCAGTGAAAAGGGTGTGCACGCTGCGGCTTACCGCAATCGTCCCGAGGTGAATTTTGTGATCCATACGCACCAGAACTATGCATCCGCCGTTTCTACCCTGCGGGTGGCTCTGGCCAACGGCGTGGTGGACCCCGATACCATAGAGGTGCTGGGAAGAAGGGTTCCGGCAGCAGAGTACGGGATATCCTCTACCAAGAAGTTAACGAAGGCCGTAGAAGCGGCCATCATTTCCAATAAGGACAGCAAGGCGGTTCTCATGGTCAACCACGGCACGCTGTGCATGGGCAAGGATTATGAGGATGCCTTCAGGATCGCCCATGTATTGGAAGAGGTAGCAAAGAAACGCTACGAAACCTTGTGCAGCAAGGTGCTCCCCGGGGAAGCAGATGCGGAGCATATCGATGCACATGAAAAAGTGATCGGGAAACTGGAAGGCCGCTACGGGGATATCTACACGGATACATCCATCGGATGTGCCATCTTCTCCGAAGCACCCTTTACGGTAGCACTCAGTAAGACCGGCAGGACCATGAAGCCTTACATTGATGATATGGCGCAGATCGGCGGCGTGGATACAAAATGTGTTCCGGCCAATGCTTCCATGGATCAGGTTCGCAAGGCTTTGAAGGGAAGACATGCGGTATTTATTGAAAACGAAGGGGCACTTTGTGTCAGCGGAACGGAAGATGATGCCAGAGCGGTATGTATGGTGCTGGAGAAGAATGCTATGGCAGCACTGCTGAAGGAAGCAGGGGATTCTCCCAAGGCAGTGGATGCGCTCAGTGCACTGCTGGAACATACCATTTATGAGAAGAAGTATTCCAAGTTAAAGAAATAGTGAGGACGCCATGTTAAAAAAACTGACCCAGGAGCAATTGGACCAGATTCTTGAAAGAGCCACCGAAGAATTCTCAGCGAAGGGACCGGAGCGGGCAACCATCATGAACATCGCCAGGGCATCCGGGGTGAGTGTTGGCGTGATCTACAAGTATTATGCGGATAAGGAGGCCTTATTTCAGGCCTGCCTTACCCGTTCTCTGGGAATGCTCACGGACTGTCTGGAGGAAGCAACGAAAGAAGGCGCTTCTCTGGAAGAGGTTGCAGAAGCTCTGATCCGCATTGCACAGTTTTTTGCCAAGGAACATCCGGCCCATATCCGGATGTACCATGCCATTACCATGGATGCGGAAGGCGGCAGTGTGTCCGAGTATGCCCGTAAGATCGAGGCGGTTTCCGCCCAATTGTATACGAATTGTTTTTCGAAGGCGAAAGCGGAAGGCTCTGTCCGGCAGGACATTGAGCCCGGTGTTTTTGCCTTCTTTTTTGACAATCTGCTGATGATGCTGCATTTTTCCTACAGCTGCGAATACTATCGGGAGCGTCTTTCCATTTTCTGCGGAGAGGATGAAGAGAGGGATGAAAGGATCGTACAGCAGCTGCTTTTGTTCTTAAAAGCGGGATTTGGCATAACAAAGGCGTGAAAGAGAGAAGAATAAATGGGGACATATGTACTTGCGTACGACATAGGTACAACAGGGGTTAAAACATCGCTGTTCTGCGTGGAGAAGGAGATCCTTCCCGTAGCCAGTGCCCAGATGGGATATCAGCTGTATATCCTGGACAACGGAGGTGCGGAACAGGATGCGGATGAATGGTGGGAAGCCATGTGCACAACCACCAAAGAAGTTCTTGCCCGTGGCGGGATCGAAAAGGAGAAGATCGAAGGAATCTCCTTCTGCTCACAGATGCAGGGACTGGTGCTGGTGGACCGGGAGGGGGTTCCTGTTCATCGGCCCATGAGTTATATGGATCAAAGAGCGGAACAGGAGATCAAAGAAGGGATCGCTTATGGCCTGCAGATCGCCGGAGCCAATATTTTCAAGCTGATCCCGTCCCTGATCATTACCGGTGCAGTGTCCTGCTCCGTAAAGGATCCCATATGGAAATACAAATGGCTGGAGAAACATGAGCCGGAGAATGTAAAGAGAGCCTATCGCTGGCTGGATGTAAAAGAGTATCTGATCGCCCGCTGTACGGGAGAGTACGTTATGACAGAGGATTCTGCCTATTCCACCCTTTTGTATGATACCCGTAAAGGGAAAGAAGGCTGGAGTAAAAAGCTCTGCAAGATGTTTGGTATCCGGGAAGATCTTCTTCCCAGGGTGATCAAAACCACGGATCAGGCCGGCAGCATTACGGCAAAGGCTGCCAAAGAGCTGGGCCTTAGTGAAGGAACGCCGGTATTCGGAGGTGGCGGAGATGCTACTTTGATCGGTGTGGGCGCAGGATGTGTCCGTACCGGAGATACGCATATTTATTCCGGAACCTCCGGCTGGGTCTCTACCATTGTGGATAAGCAGATGGTGGATACTTCTGCCATGATCGCTGCCATTGTGGGGGCGCAGAGAGGCAAGTTCAATTACTTTGCAGAGATGGAAACGGCAGGCAAGTGCCTGGAATGGGTAAAGAATCATCTGGCCCTGGATGAGATCGGCATTTACCTGGAAAAGCACGATATCTGCGAGGGACAGGAAAACGAATATACCAGTCTGTATGATTATCTGTCGGAGGTGATCAGCCGGGTAGGACCGGGCGCGGGAGGAGTGATCTTTACCCCCTGGCTGCACGGCAACCGATGTCCCTTTGAAGACTCCGATGCAGGCGGCATATTTTTCAATATCCGGATCGAGACCGGAAAGACCGAGATGCTCCGGGCAGTGATCGAAGGCGTATGCTATCACTTATGCTGGATGCTGGAATGTCAGGATCATAAGACCAGCACCTCCAAAGTGATCCGTTTTTGCGGCGGAGGCGCATTATCCGATGTATCCAGCCAGATCCTGGCGGATATCACCGGAAGGACCATTGAAGTGGTGGCCAATCCCCAGAATGTGGGAGCGGTAGGTGCCGCAGCCATCGTAGGTGTAGGTCTGGGGATCATGAAGAATATTGAGGAGATCGCATCCTTTATCCCTGCGGAGAAGACCTTTACTCCCAATCCTGCCAATCGGGAAGCTTATGAAAAGAACTACCGTGTATTTAAGAAACTGCACAAGGCCAACGCCAAGTGCTTCAAGATCATGAACAACTAGGAGGCATTATGGAAGCGAAAGAGAAAAAAGACAAAAAGGAATTGCTCCGTGCCATTAAGTTCGGTTTGTTTTCCATATCCGCAGGCGTCATCGAGATGGCGGCCTTTGCACTGCTGGAATCCTGTACCGACTGGCCTTACTGGCCCTGTTATCTCATAGCCCTGGTATTGTCCGTGATCTGGAATTTTACGCTGAACCGGCAATATACCTTCCAGTCCGCCAATAACATTCCGGTGGCCATGATGAAGGTGGCACTTTTCTATGCCGTCTTTACACCGGTGTCCACCATTGCAGGGAATTTCCTGGCGGAAAGCTGCGGCTGGAATGATTACCTGGTGACCATTCTCAACATGTGCTGCAATTTCGTTCTGGAATATCTCTATGATCGCTACTTTGTATTTGGCGGTTCCATCGATACCAATAAAAGAGCGAAGAAGGAGCAGGAGAGAGAACGCAAATAAGAGGGGAAACGTGTAAGGACGGTTTTCCCGGCACAGATAAGAAATTAAAAAGATCGGTCCGAAACCAAAGATCAAAATATCACAAAATTGATACAGGTTAGCAAAAACAGACAAAAATATGATGACAAGTTTGTCATATTTTGTCTGTTTTTTTGTGATCTGCACTCTAAAGTTACTAAATATGGTGGTCGATATATATATTGAAAACAAGATGTTGTATTAAAGGTTCGGAATATTTTATATAATTCGGATCAATCATTGCTAAGGAGGGCAAAAGGTATGCGTAGTGTATTAACCAATGAAATCGACCTGTTCATCGTAAACCGTGCGGAACGTTCTGTTAAGCGTACACAACCGTATGCAACGGAGAATGATAAATTGCCCACCCGGGCGTTTAACATGGAGGATACTTTTTCCAAGATGCTGGACAAGGAAATTCAGGTCTTATCCAGATAAAAAGCCTTATAAAATCAAGATAAAATCTATCTTTTTTCAAACTTAAATGATAGAATAGTTCTCAAGTCCGTAAGGATGAAAGTTTTTCAGGATGTACCAACCGGGGATTTATGAAACGTATTATCAAATGGCTAGGACTTGAGAAGAGAAATGCACATATTGACGGCTATTTTCGGAAAGCCAACGCAAGAGCAGGGGTCTATATTTCGGCCGCTGTTATTGTGCTGGAATCATGGATGATCCTCTCTCTTTTGATGACCCTGAGGGAACGTCTGCAAAACCGGTCTGTATCCTGGGCAGTGAATCACTTTGCAGGATACGGAGCTATGATCGTTGCATCTGCCATTCTTATGCTGTACAGTCTTAAGCTTCTTAAGATGAGCGATGAGAAAGTGCAGAAGACGCGCTGGATCGGGGACATGGTTCAGGGGTTCTTTGCGGCAGTAGCCGTTATTTTTGGTATCTATATTTCCGGTCAGGATTATCTTCATAACGAGATGGCCATCACATTTATTTCCGTGATGCTTCTGGTAAGCTGCGTCCTTGTATGGAGACCTGTTGCCAGTGCGCTTTTCAGTGGTTTTGCTTTTTATGTCTATTATCTCCATCTGGAGAATATCAAGGCCTTAAGCGATTCCGCAAAGCTGAATCTGTTCATTATGTGGATGACCGTTTCCCTGGTAAGTCTGGTCATGTATTATCAGATCCGCGAAGCGGCGGTTTCCGATGACAGTATGGAAAGCGTCAATCAGCATCTGATCAAGCGTATGACCCAGGATGACCTGACACTGATCTACAATTTGGGGTATTTTCGTACCCATGCGTCTATTTCGCTGCGCAACGAGAACAATGATCTTGGCAAGATGATCTTCCTGTTCCTGGATATGGAGAATTTCCGTGCGTTCAATCATCAGTACGGATACCATGAAGGCAATGAATATCTGAAGCGTTTTGCTGCGATCATTTCCGATACATTCATTCACGATCTGGTGGCCCGAGTTTCCGATGACCATTTCGCTATTCTGGCGACGGATGAAGAGATCGATGAAAAGTTAGATAAGATTATGGAGGAAATGCGCCATGACACGAAGGAGATTTATTTAGGATTTAAGGTGGGTGCGTACCGTCCCAAAAGACGGGATGAGGACCCTGTGGTTTGCGTCGACCATGCCCGTTATGCCTGCGGTTCCATTAAGAAACATTATACCGAGCATTACCGGGAATATGACGAAGCCTTATCGTCCCTTTATCTGCGCCAGCAGTACATTGTGAACAACATTGATACCGCGGTGGAGAAAGGGTACCTTAAGATATATTACCAGCCGGTAGTTTGGGCGAAAAACGGGAAAGTCTGCTCACTGGAAGCTCTTGCCAGATGGGATGATCCCGAGTACGGATTTCTGGCTCCCAATGCTTTTGTACCTGTGTTAGAAGAGTATCGCCAGATCCATAAGGTGGACACGTTTATCTTGGACCGTGCCTGCCAGGGTATTAAAGAAGCGCTTGAACTGGGCTTTGTGCCCATTCCGGTCTCCATTAACATTTCCAGACTGGATCTGGAAGTAATGGACGTGAATCAGTTACTGGAAGATACTATAGCGAAGTATCAGATCCCTAAGAATATGATCCATGTGGAGATTACCGAGTCTGCGTTAGGAGAAGACGGGGATGAACTGTGGCATCCCATTTCTCGTATCAAAGAATCCGGTTTTGACATTTGGCTGGACGATTTCGGCTCCGGCTATTCATCACTGAATAATCTGAAGGATTTCTCTTTTGATGTGATGAAATTAGATATGAAGTTTTTGACCAACCTGGATGTACAAGGAAAATCTGGCCGCATTTTGCGGAATATCATAAATCTTGCCGACGATATCGGCATCCATACATTGGCTGAGGGCGTAGAAACCCGGGAACAGGCGGATTTCCTCAAGGAGATCGGCTGTGAACGTCTGCAGGGCTATTTATTCAGCAAGCCCATTTCTACGGACGTTATGAGAAGACAGATTCGAGATGGCATCCTCGTTATTTCGGAGGATATTCAATATGAAATTCAAGACTCGCAGGGCCATGCTGTGGCACTTCCTGAAGGGGAATAAGCGCTTTTTTGTTCTGAGCATCTTATTTTCAGGATTGGTGTCCCTGCTGGACCTGATCAACCCGAAGATCATCGGATTTACGGTGGACTCCGTCATCGGAACGGAGGAAACCGACCTGCCTCCCGTGCTGGCAGAATTTGTGGACGGCATCGGAGGACTTCCCTATTTACAACAACATATCGGATATATTGCACTGGTGGTACTTGCAGTGGCGTTTTTTGCTGCCCTTTGCCGCTATTTATTCCGCCTGTTTAATTCCATGGCAGCGGAAAAACTGATCAAGCGTATGCGGGATCTGTTGTATGAGCACATTATCCATTTGCCTTTTTCCTGGCATAACCAGAATCAGACCGGTGATATCATTCAGCGGTGTACTTCCGATGTGGAAGTAGTGAAGAACTTCTTTGCGGAGCATATGACCAATCTGCTCCGTGTGGTTTTGCTGATCATTCTTGCCATCTATTTTATGTCCGGAATCCATGTGGGACTGACTGTTTTATCGGCAGCGTTCATTCCCGTCATCGTTGGCTATTCCTTCCTGTTCCACAACAAGATCGGAGAATCCTTCCGTAAGGTGGATATCATGGAGGGACAGCTTTCCGCAGTGGCACAGGAGAACCTTACCGGTGTCCGTGTGGTACGTGCCTTCGGACGGGAAGCGTATGAAAAAGAACGATTCGAGACCATGAACGAAACCTACATGAACACCTGGATCTATCTGATGAAACTGCTGTCCGCATTCTGGGCATCCGGTGATCTCATCGGTGGATTACAGGTCATGCTGGTAGTGGTAGTGGGCGCATATCTGACCATTAACGGAAGTATCACCACCGGTCAGTACATCGCCTTCGTTTCCTATAATGCAATGCTTACATGGCCGGTGCGTATGCTGGGCCGTGTGATCTCTGAAATGAGTAAGGCCGGTATTTCCATCGACCGTATTTCTTATATTCTGAATTCCCCTGTGGAGGAGGATCCGGAAGTGCCCGACAATGCACCCCTGGATCAGGATATCTGTTTTGAGCATGTATCCTTCTCTTACGGTGGAGATAGTGCGGAAGTATTGCAGGATGTGAGCTTCACGGTAAAAGCAGGCACAACGGTAGGTATCCTGGGCAGCACCGGTTCCGGTAAATCCACGCTTATGTACCTGCTGGATCGTCTGTACAACATCGAACCGACACAGGGACGCATTACCATTGGCGGCGTGGATATCGCACAGATGGACCGCAGCTATCTGCGGGAGCATATCGGCATGGTACTCCAGGAGCCTTATCTGTTCTCCGGCACGGTAGCGGATAATATCGCCATTACCCAGGAGAGCACGAAGATGCAGGAAGTCCGGGCGGCTGCTAAGATCGCTGCATTGGATGAAGCCATCGGCAAGTTCGGGAAAGGCTATGAAACCTATGTAGGAGAGAGAGGCGTTACCTTATCCGGCGGACAGAAGCAGCGTGTGGCCATTGCCCAGATGCTGATCCGCAAGCCGGAGATCATGATATTTGATGATTCCTTATCGGCCGTAGATGCCGAGACGGATGCAAAGATCCGTAAGGCGCTGGGTGAGCGCACGGATCAGGCGACAGTTATTTTGATTGCCCACCGCATCACAACGCTGATGAAGGCGGACAATATCATCGTGCTGGACCACGGCAGGATCGTAGAAAGCGGAACTCATGAGCAGCTGCTTGCGCAGAACGGGTTCTACCGGAAAATCTATGATCTGCAGAGTCCGGAGGAGGCATAAATGGAAGAAAATAAGACGGTGCAGCTGCCCTGGTACGGTATCCCGGCAGTAGCACCTTTCCTGAAACCCTACCGGAAACGGGTGGTAGTCATGGTATTCCTTGGCATTTTAAGCAGTGTCATCGATTCCTGTTATCCCCTGTTTAACCGGTATATCCTGAACCATATGGTGCCTGAAAAGGACACCCACCTTATGCCGTTTCTTATTGTTTTTTATGTAGCGGTACTGCTGTTTCAGGTGTGGGACAATTACTATACCGTGTATGCGTGCGGAAAAGTAGAGATGCAGGTCAACCGTGATCTGCGCAATGCCAGCTTTGGCCATTTACAGACTCTGTCCTTTTCCTATTTTAATCAGAACAATGTAGGTTATATTCATGCCCGGGTCATGAGTGATTCCGGTAAGATCGGCGAGCTGGTAAGCTGGCGGATGATGGATATCGTATGGGCAGGTTCCTACGTGCTCAGCGTGGTAATGGTCATGCTCTTTACCAATCTGCGCCTGGCATTTTGTGTGCTGGCACTGGTTCCGGTGGCTATTGTAGTCGTCATCCTGTTCCAGAAGAAGCTGGTAGTGTTAAATCGTAAGATCCGTGAGATCAATTCCAGGATCACGGGAGATATCAACGAAGGGATTACCGGCGTAAGAAGCATTAAGACACTGGTTGCGGAAGATAAGATGAATGGGGACTTCCTGGA
>JAIKYN010000300.1 GCA_024683155.1 Lachnospiraceae bacterium
AAGTAAGCTGGGCATATCACAAAGCTGCTTCTCTGCTTTTTGGGAATTTAATTCCAGGTGATCGTTCCGGATCTGATACCAGCCGGGTTTGGTATTACAGTTCCACTGCCAGGCCAGAGACAGACGGCCGATCTCTCCCTCATTTTCAGCCGGAACAGAGCTTCCCTTGCTACCGTCAAATTCATCGTTGGCCGAAGGCTCCGTAATAGGCTGTTGCGCCCCGGTGTTGGGCTTTTTGTAGGTTTCCACCGGCTCCCCGAATCCAATATCGTCTCCACCGGCAGTACCAATTCTCGGCCAGTCCCGAAGCCATTTTACAGGCTCCAGATAGCAGATCCGGCCGGGGCTCTCAATATCCCGGAAGTGAATGAACCAGTCTTCCCCGCTGGGTGTATCCACCAGTGCTCCCTGGTGAGGGCCGTTGATGGAGGAATTTCCCTGGATCATCACAATCTTCTCTTCATAGGGTCCCCAGATGTTCTTGGAACGGAAGGCAGTCTGCCAGCCGGCAGGCACACTTCCTGCAGGTGCCAGAATATAATAATAGTCCCCACGCTTGTAGATCTTAGGGCCTTCCAATGTGGGCTGGGTATCATGTCCATCGATGACGATCTTATCTTCGCCGATGAGCCCTGTTCCATCCGGCTTCATCTCGCTGATAGCCAGTACGCAGTTGATCCCGGCGCGGCTTCTGGCAAAGGCATGGACCAGGTAAGCCTTCCCGTCATCGTCCCACAAAGGACAGGGATCGATCCAGCCCTTGGCACTCTTTACACAGAACGGTTCCGACCAAGGTCCTTTGGGATCTGACGCAGTTGTCATAAATATACCTTCATCAGGCATAGGGAAACAGATCCAGAATTTCCCGTCATGATAACGAATAGAGGGCGCCCAGACGCCGCATCCATGCTGTACTTCCTTGAAACGTTCTCCCGGAAGTTCCTGCAGAGCGTAAGAGATCACTTCCCAATTCACCAGATCCTTGGAATGAAGCACCGGAAGTCCCGGCACATTGGTGAAGGTTGACGCCGTGAGGTAATAATCCTCCCCCACCCTGATGGCGTCCGGATCCGAATAATCCGCGTATAATATGGGGTTCGTATAGGTTCCGTCCCCGTTGTCTGCTTTCCACAGCATAAATGTTCCTCCTGTTACTGATCCTCGATCATTTCCTACCAAGCAATGAGCCGGGGATCCTTTTTATTATTGATTTTTACTTCTTGGTTTTACTTTTGAGTTTCGCTTTTTGGTTTTTACTTCTTGATTTTCCTTATCGAAAACCTTCTACTGCATGTTTTATGTGCAAATAGCACTCATAAAAACGATACTCCGTGCCACTCCCAGCACTCACCGGGCTTTAGGGAAATGGTTTCCACCTGATCTCCCCTCACCAGGGTTCTGGTGACTTCTCCTATATCCGCAGGGGTTGCTTCATCCTGTACCAGACGAAGATCCGTTAATCGTCCCTTCTCCCAGGATAAAGAGATCTCTCCCAGGTAAGGCAGTCTAAGGTGCTCCAAAGATCCGGTCTCCAGGTCGGCAAGTACCGGTTTTTCCTTTCTCTGCGCTCCGTCCGGGTTGTTACTTTGTTCTAAGACAATGTCTGCTCCTGCTTTCTTGTCTCCAAACGCTGCACCAAAAATGGGCAGCACTTCTACCCGGGTTCCTTCTGCCTGCACAAACAGTTCCGTGATACCGGCTGTAGCGCCTAAGTTTCCATCAATCTGGAAGACGCCCGTCGTTCCCCAGGGATGGGTATCCATCATGTTGGGGTAGGTGGACTGGCGCAGCAATTTATGCAGGATCTCCAGTGCCTTATCCCCCATGCCAAGGCGGGCATAGAGACAGATCAGCCAGCCGCAGCTCCAGCCCGTATAACCGCCGCCTTCCGAAAGACGCCGCTCCAAAGACACTTCACAGGCTTTCGCCAGTTCCGGTGTGTTGTGACGGCTGATCAAATGAGACGGGTAAAGTCCGTATAAATGAGACACGTGGCGATGTCCCGGCTCTGCTTCGTCATAATCTTCCAGCCATTCCATCAGCTGGCCATGCTTTCCGATACGAAGGGGCGGCAG
>JAIKYN010000102.1 GCA_024683155.1 Lachnospiraceae bacterium
TCGGAAATATGTTCTACATCATAGCGAATCAGTACACGAACATCCCTTACCTCCCGGATCTGCAGATAGCTGAGGATCTCCTCCTTCAGTTCCTTCGCCTTGATGGCATAGGGTTGCTTTTTCTCAACGTAGATTCGTCGCACGTGGTCCATTTACTTTTCTCCTCTTCCTTCATGGAAATTACATTTACTGTTTTTTATAACCTGCCGATGGCAGACAAAATGCCTCAGAAGAATCGTTCCCCTCTGAAGCATTTGATTTACTAATTCGTTATTCCAAGTCCCTGCATTAAAAACATCAGTTCCTTATCTACTGTCTGTTCGTTGATCCCGATGGTCTGGGATGTGATCTTTAGTCCTTCTATAACATACATAAAATTACGGGCAGTACCCGCCGGATCCTCACAGGAGAATTCTCCCGCCGCGTTTCCGGATTCAAATAACTTGGTCAGAACCTTGACGCCGCTTTCGAATTGTTTTCGAAGATAATTATCCTTCTTGGGAACATCACCGTTGGCAAATAAATATTCGTATTTGGCAATGGTAAGAGAATCCCCTTTATGAAGAAGCTCTTTCTTCTGTTCCTTCAAAAATACGGCTAAAATATCCGACGGAGTAGGATTCTCGCCGATCAGACCTGCAAACGTATCATCGGTCTCTTCGGATTCCTGCTTTAATACCTCACGGAACAGCTCGTCCGTACTTCCGAAATATAAATATAAACCACCACGACTGATCTCGCATGCGTCTACGATATCCTTCATGGTTACGGCAGAAAAGCCTTTCTCCATAAAGACTTTACGCGCCGTGGTAAGAATATACTGCTTTTTCTTGACTGACTTATCGCCCATAGTAAAAGTTCCGTTCCCCTAAGATTCTACTCTTCTTACTTCTCAAATGTTGTATCCCAATACGTGATGATCGACTGCATCTTCAGGATGATATCCAGGAAAATACCTTCCTTCACGCCTTCCGACCACACACTGCTGCGACGCTGGCCAAGCAGAATGTAGTGAGAAAAAATACCGCAGAGCACGTCGAAGCTCTTCACATCGGCCTGCTGGATCAGCCTGCGCTCATCCTCCACCCCACGGATGCGGTATCTGGAATAAACATAAGGATAATTACGGTCCATAAAAACCGTATTCTGTGCTTCTTTAACGAAGGTCATCAATCCGGAATCATATACCGGAAAATGCATGACCGTAGACTTCTCTTCGGAAGTGTCCCCTTCGTAATTATGCATGACAGCCTGGTCTTTCTTGGATGACAGATAGGTGATATAGCGATCCATCTTCTGAACATCTGCACGGTATTTTTCAATTGTTTCCATTACACCGGCAAGCTTATCTTCCAAAGCGAAGGTACCTCCTTATGATCTGATTGTCCGCACAGGAATTGAATTTACAGGAAGTCACACTCCCCACAGACTAGCGTAATAATCATAGCAAATCCTTAAAAAAAAGTACAGAAAAAAAATGACACATTTTTCATTTTTTGGCGTTTTGTAAGCTATTCACATTTTCCAATGGTTTCATTATAATAGAATAAGGTCTTTTTAGGATGGAGGCAGTATGGCCGGTAAAAGTTACAGCACTCAGGAAACCATATACAACACAGAAACATCCGTATCATCCTTTTCCGTTATTGCGGACGGCGGCGTTACCGCCAGTTGCAACGGGCTTTCCTTTACTCTGGATAAAGGCGATGCGGTAGGCATCATTGACCTGCTCTCTTCCACCTATCTTCTGGATTACACCACCAGCAGGAATACCATGGTCATCCCCTATCCGTTTCAGCTGGCCCAGTTCAGCATTGACTGGTGCAAGAAAGGGAAGGAATATGCCTATTTATTTACCTGCTCCGCCTGCAGACAGATCTCCCGGCTTCTGAAATCCTTTGAAGCGCAGAAGGAGAAATGCGGGGCTCTGTATGATTTTTCCAAAAGCATTTACGACCAGTATATTGAGATCTGTCGTAAGAATGCTCTTATCGTTCGTTCACTTCCCGGGGACGGCATTCTTCCTTTTGAAGAAGATCAGCCCATTCCTTCCTGGATCCCCGGTTACTATGATTCTCTCAAGGTATCCCTGGCGCAGAAAACCAAGAATCCTCTGTTTCTGGATCCCGGTTTTCAGTTCGGTCTTCTGGGAAAAGTGGCGGAGGATGTTAATATCATCCTGTCCGTAGCGGAAGGCCAGCACGAGTATGTTTCTCATTCCTGCCAGTATCTCATTGCGGACAATCATATGGATCTTCTGGATATCCTTACCAGCATCTATCCCAAGCTCATCAAGACAAACCCGGTGGATGCGGCGCAGATCCAAAGTCTGGTAGAGACTCTGCTGGAGCGTACCTCTTCCTGCGCAGAGATCAACCGTGAGTTGATTGATACGCGACGTAATGAGTGGCAATCTATGATTGCATTGTACGAATCCTCTTCCGATACAGCCGAAGAAGTTACACCCGTTTCCGATGAGATCAGTCAGGAACTGATGACGTCTCTTTCTACGATCCTGGATTATTCCGGTGCAGACGAAGCCCTCCGTTCTTCCTTTACGGAGCTTCTTGCTGCCTATAAGGCCATGCCCGATCGAACCTCTACCGAGGACGATGATCGCAGATTGCGTTCCTCTCTTACCGAGAAATTCTACCGGCTGTATACCGGCGTGGTGGAGCATGCTTTGGAAAGCGGTATGGTTCCGGTGATCCCCCGCATGTTCCTTTATTTCGGATATGTGGATCCCGATCTTGCAGGCATGGAGAATGCCCGTCTGCTTTATCGTATGGCCGATCAGATCGGCAGTATGGTCGGAGATAACGTCCATACCTTCTTTGATTGGCTGACCATGATCCTGGAAGGTGAAGTAGAACCCTGCCGTAACGAATTTGATATGGACTACGGCGAAAGCCTCCGTGAATCCAAAGCAGCCGGCAAGATCACCGAAGAAGAATTTAAAAAGCTTCTGGAGGATCGTCATGAGAAGATGCTCTTTGAGCTGCATAATTTCTTCGTATCCGCCAACAAGATCACCTATGGTAAGATCGCAACCTTCTGTCCGGTATTGTCCGAGCATGACGTGATCCGTAACCTGGACGAGATCGTCATGACGAAGAAGAAGATCCAGGATGCGCTGGATAAGATCCGGTCTTACGATTTCTCCGCTTATTTCCATCAGACCATCCTGTCCAACCCCGGCGGCGGTATCACCAAGGAGTATTATCATGTGGAGATCCTGCCTAACTTTATCCTGATGCCCAACATCGGTTTCCGTCCGGTCATGTGGCAGGAAATTGAAGGCAGAAAGCGTACCTCGCCCGCACGTATGGCGTTATCCATCTTCCAGCTGGAAGATCCTTCCAAGCTGATCAACCGTCTTACGGCGGAATATCGTTGGGAGATGTGCAAGAGAGAACAGGGAGCCCGTTGGAACGATGTTACCGAAGCTTCACTCACCAGCGAATACTTCGATTATGTACAGTTCTATAAGAAGAATATTGACTTAAGCCAGGATGCCAAGGATAAGATCCGGATCACACTGCAGAAGGCCAAAAACAGCTATAAAGAAATGTTTGTTTACGATTATAATTCCTGGATCCAGTTTGAAGGAAACGGATCGCCCCGTCTTAATAAAGTTGCCAGGGCAATCCTCTTCCGTTACTGTCCGTTCCGGGAAGAGATCCGGGAGAATCTGGCTACCAATCCCCTGTATTCGGATATGCTGAACAAATATAAGATCCTGAACGGTCAGAAAGTCCACCATATCACCGGTGTCATCAGTAAGATAAAGGCTTGCGGAACCGCAGTTCCTCAGGAGCTCTTTGATGAGGAAGCCTTTTTAAATATGTAATAATCCGGGAATGATCCCATGAGGAGGAAATGAAAAAATGAGATGTCCGTCATGTAATACCGAAAACCCCGCAGGCGCTAAGTTCTGTGCCAAGTGCGGCCACAAACTGGAAGCCGCACCTGCTGCCGGCGCCAAAATATGTGCCAATTGCGGCAATCCGCTGACACCCGGTGCAAAGTTCTGTAAATTCTGCGGAACTCCCGCACCTCAGGATGCTCCGGCTACTCCGTCTGTAACGGAAACCGTTGCCGAGACTGTTTCTGCTGCAGCAGCAGGCGCTGTCTCCAGCCGTTTCACGCCGGTAGATGCTGCTGCGGAGGAAGCTGCCCGCAAGGAAGCTGAGAAAAAGGCTGCGGAAGAAGCTGCCCGTCTGGAAGCCGAGAGAAAGGCTGCAGAAGAAGCTGCCCGTCTGGAAGCCGAGAGAAAGGCTGCGGAAGAAGCTGCCCGCAAGGAAGCTGAGAGAAAAGCTGCAGAAGAAGCTGCCCGTCTGGAAGCCGAGAGAAAAGCTGCGGAAGAAGCTGCCCGTCTGGAAGCCGAGAGAAAGGCTGCAGAAGAAGCTGCCCGTCTGGAAGCCGAGAGAAAGGCCGCAGAAGAAGCTGCAAAAGCTGCCGCTCCCAAAGCAGATGATCGCTATGCAAGAGCAGAAGCCAGATTCCAGCAGACAGAAGAAACTCCCGGCACAGGGGAAGCCAATGTAAAACAGGAAGGCCCCGTTTCCGCAGGGCCTGCTCAGGCATACTGCAAGAAGTGCGGTGCTCCCTTAGATCCCAAATTCCAGTTCTGTATGAAGTGCGGAGCTCCCATCAGCGGTGCCGCTCCTGTCAATGATGCAGACAAGCCTGCAGAACCCACCCCTAAAGTATCCGCTAAACCCGCAAAAGAAAAGAAAGAATCCTCCAAGGATCCTTCTCAGAAATCCAATACCGGCATCATTATCGGTATCATCGCCGGTGTAGCAGTGCTTGCCCTGGTGGTCGCCCTGGTGATCTTAAAGCCCTGGCAAACCGTCGGCACTACAGATACCCCGGTTGCCGATAACACCCAGGAAACAACCGTTGCAGGTCCTCTGGATACAACCGGCAGCACAGTTTCAACCGAAACCGCTGCCGAAGAAACTGCTCCTGCCAAAGAATATAGCGAAGCTGAACTTTCTGCTATTTTCTCTGAGGGAGATGCTCTGTTAAATGATGGCCAGACCAATGCCAATGCCGGGGAATATCAAAGCGCAATGGTATCTTTTGCATCTGCCATCAATTCCTACACAGCGAAGGCAGATGCGGAGCCGGACCTTAAGTCTGCTGCAGATGCCAAGATTGCTACGGTTTTCCCTCTATATACCGACAGCATTTTAAATTATAATGCCTTCCTCTTCGGTCAGTACCTGAACGGAGGTCTTTATGTGCAGGCACGCAATACGCTGGACGAAGCCCTCGCCTTCGGAGCCGGTCTTCAGAGCAAAGGATATTCCGTGGATATGACCCAGCTTCAGGATCAGCGGAATTCTCTGGTAGCCATCTTCCGCGAGAAGTACATGACTGCCTTTAATGAATTCACCACCCGTGAGAACTGGTCCCGTGATGAAGCCTGGTCGTTAATGGAAGACGCTTATAATATTACCGAAGCCGACGGTTCCCATTCCCTGTTTGAATTAAGTGATCTGGACGATCCGCTGGTACGTCGTTATCACTATGCTTATGCTTATTCTATCCGTAAAAATGCCGAAAAGAGTATCGCAGAAGGGGTTCTTAGCGAGGCAGATGCTGCTTCTCAGCTGATCAGTGTTCTTCCGGCATGCGATTACAACATGCTGGTAATGTATGATGCTATCATCTACGGGGAGCGGGCAGGCGTGGATGTAAGTGCCGTTGCAAACGCATTTACTGCAATGCAGAATCAGCTGTTATCTACCCAGAATATCTCCTTGACCACTGCCGGAACCAACAACGGAAGCTTTTTGGACATCAACCACTTCTGGTATTTCAATGATTTCAACAGCGGCCTGACCGATGAATTTAACGGTGTGACCACCGACAATATGCACTGGATTCGTGAGAATATCCCCGCATATTTGCAATAAGGAATGAATACAGATAGGAATTACAGATAGATGAAAAGAAACGAAAAGGAGAATTTCCTGTATCTGATCCTGGTATTCTCCATATCCATATTGTTTGTTCTGGTGGTCCTGTTTACAACCTCCGGAGAAAACAGAAAACCTGACATCGTGGAGCCGGAAACTATCCCGGAGACCATCGAGACAGTACCCACCGAGACGGAAGAAACCGAAGCAATCGAAACCGAGGAAGCATACTACCCGGCTCCTTCCTATGATTTTCAGATCGAAGATGTCTATGTGGTCGTTCCCGATCTGGAAAAAGAATATACCATCGCCTGGGTCAGTGATCTGCATATGTTAAGCGATCATGAGAGCGCCGATGATATCACCGAGGAAGCCCTGGAAACCATTGAGGAACGGTACGAAGAATTATCGATTACCGAAGACGGGGTCCACGGAGAAGAATTGTTGCCGGAGATCGTAGATTACCTGAATTACGCCAATCCGGATGCCGTGATCTTTGGCGGCGACATACTGGACTATTGCAGCCGTCATCAGATCGATCTTTTAAAAACCGAATTTGACCGTCTCCGCTTTAAACCCGAACAGATGCTGTATCTTCGTTCCGATCATGATTGCGGTGTATGGTACAGCGGCGAAGCACTTTCTCAGGAAGAAGCTTACAAGATGCACAAGGAGATCGACGGTTACGATCCCGAACAGATCTATATCGATCTGGATGAGATCCGTATTGTGGGCGTTAACCTCTCCTATAAGAACCTGTCCGATGAGGACCTGAAATATACCCTGGCGGCTTACGAAACCGATAAACCCATCATTGCAGCCACCCATGTTCCTTATTACTCCACCACCGATGTGACCCTGGCAGAGTATTCGCAGGAAGTGCGTAATACCTTGTATTACTGGGGACCCGTCAGCGATTATGTTCCGGACGGAAATACCCAGAAGCTGTTTGAGAAGATCTATGCGGAACCCTCTCAGGTAGTCCAGGTACTGGCAGGTCACATGCATGCTCCCTGGGACGGCTATATTAACTTCACCACTCCGGAACACATCTTCTCTCCCGTCTTTGACGGTGTGATCGGTATGGTCCATGTAGTATCCGAAATGCCGGATTCTACGGACGTTTCCGGAAATGATGGTTCGGGAGATGATACCTCCGGAAATGATAGTTCAGGAAATGATGCATCGGAAAATGACCACTCCGAAAACGACCTGTCTTCCAACGATGTATCGAAAAATGATGCCACCCGGGACACCGACAAAGACACTTCGAAATCCGTCAGCGATCAGACCATCGACCTGAGGGATCCTTCTGTTGAAGATGGATCCGACAATAGCTCTTCCATCAAGGATGTGATCAAGCTGGATACAACTCCCTGATCGGATTGGGATGGCATATTCATACACAACAACAATAAGATCCCTGCAGATCATGTCTGCAGGGATCCTTTTTTGTATTCTTTCGGTTCGTTGCCAAATAAAGTCATAGGACAAAACGCTGCGGCAGCATCTGTGTTTTTCCTCTGCCGGATCAGTTGATATGCTCACTTAATGCATCCAACGACTGACGGATGGAATCCGCCGCATTTAATACCACCGTAGTAGAGGAGGAAATCTGTTCGGTAGAGGCCGCCAGGTTCTGGGTCCGCTCGTTTACTTCCGATATGATCTCTGCCAGATGCTCCGTACCCTCCTTGATCACCTGAACGGCTTCCAGGATCTTCTTGTGGTTGGCATCGCTTTGTTCTGCCGTCTCCTTGGAGCTTGCAGACAGTTTGTTGATCTGTCCTGCAACCACCGCAAAGCTTCGTCCGGCTTCACCGGCTCTTGCGGACTCAATGGATGCATTCAGGGATAACAGGTTGGTTTCCTTGGCAATGGATAATACCCGTGCATTGTCATTTCCCAGATTGCCCATCAGTTCCTGGATCTGTTCCATATACTCCTGCAGTTTCCGGGTAAATTCCGCAATATCCACCACATCATGGGCGATGTTGGTACTTTCCGTGGCATTGCTCTCATTTCCGGTGTTCATGCTCTCAATGGATTCATACAATGTATGGAAATGTTCATCTACCGTATCAATGGTGGAAACAATACTGTTCTTCTGTTCCTCAATGATACTCTTTTCCCGTTCCAGATTGGCTGCCAGTTCTTTGGCATCGCCCAGAAGCAGGATCTCATCCTTCTCAAAGTGGATACAGTTTTCCTTGTGATTAAATCCGTTATGGATAGCTGTGACCATGTCGCAGCAGGAAGCATATCCGCAACAGGAGCAATTGATCTTTCTGGATTCTTCCGTATCCTTATGCAGGGACTGGAAGATGGCCTCCTGTTCCTGTTTGGAAGGATATTTTACCACGCACTGTGCGGAACGATTGGTGTACTTGCGCAGATAATCCTCCAGACGCAGGTGCTTGAACTGACTGTTCAGTTTATCCAGACGCTGTTTGGGAGTAAGCGGTCTGCCCCATGCCGTCTTCTTGCTATCCTTTTTGGATGCCTCTTTGATCTTAAGCAGTGCATAGAGAGCATCGTCTGTCACATTCTTTTCCGGATCCGTAGCGGTACCGCAGATACATCCGTTCTCGCAGTTTAAGGCATCGATGAACACGAAGGGTGTCTTCTGATCCTTAATACGATCCTTATTATTCTGCAGCCACTCATACATACGCTTTTCGCCTTCTACCTGACGAACGGCTACATCCTCTCCCAGGAACCAGTATACGTTTTCCTTCAGGCCACCGGGTGTGGGGTAAATGGAACCCAGACCATATTCGATCTCATCCGTCGCCAGAGGCCCGGAGATATTATGTTTCCGAATGTATTCCATCATATGCCGGAAGGTTACATTGTACTGTACCAGACCCTTGTTGTTGGGATCATCGATCTCCAGCTTCTTCGCGATACAGGGGCTGATAAAGGCCAGCTTATCCGTGATCCCCAGCTCTTTTCTGCAGTAAATGGCACCGCACATGAGAGGGCTCTGCACCGGGAACAGTTTGGGAAGAAGCTCCGGTGTATAGTGCTCGATATAGGAAACGACCGCAGGACATGGCTGGGAGATCCCGCCGATAAAGTTATATTTCTGAATATAATTCAGGTAACCCCAGGTACAGATATCCGCACCGAAGGAAATGGAAATGATCCGATTGACACCGGCTTTTTTAAGACCGCCCAGAACGCTTTCATATTCGTCGGGATAATTGGCTTTGAAGGCAGGCGCCACCAGAATAGAGATTCTTTCACCTCTTCTCAGATCATTAAAGAAACGTTCCGTATCATCCACGTATTCTCTTGCATTATGCTCACAGACATCAATACAGGCACCACAGGCTACGCAGCGGTCCCCGTCTACGTCAATACGCGGTTTTCCCTCCGGACCGGTGGTAGAGATACAGGCGCCCATCGCGGAACAGACGCTGATACACTTGTTACATCCGATACAATTATCATTGGTAAAAACCAGACTGTTAGAAATATTCGCCATAATCCACCTCCATGACTGATTACAGGTTTTCGGACGCCATAACCTTCTTAAGAGGGATCCATACGACATAGGCAATGGCTGATCCGATCAGTGCTGTAATAAGTTGAACCGTAGAGAAATTTGCCTGCAAAACAGGTAACTTTGCTGCCATTGCTTCCGGCAGGAAGGACGGTAACAGCCACAGAGATATGGTAAGGCCCATAAAGAGCGCCTTTATCACACTTCCAAGTCCCATTCCCAGAAGGAACCGCAGCTGGGTCTTTGCCCCAAAGAAGTGAACAAATACCACTAAAATGGCATTTCCCAGGATGATCATGAGGATCATGGCAGGAATGGCACTCATCACCGGATTCCCTGTAATAAAGAATGCCGTGATCGGTGTAATGATGGAAAGAATGATGCCCGGCAAGAGCCCACAAGTCAGGGTTGCCAGGATGAGACAGGCATTGATGATCGGTCCCGTGATAAAGACACTGAAGTTCTTGAAGAATTGGCTGACAATACAGATTGCCAGCAAGATGCCTGCTGTTGCGATTTGTTTGGTTGTTAGTTTCATGATGTTATTACTCCCCTTGCTAAAAAAATGGGACGGCGATCAAAATCAGCCGTCCCATTTATTATAACACTAATCCAGAAAATGTAATTCAAATTATTGCACAATTTTATATTTATTTGTGATTTTATTGTTTTCTAAACAAAATGAGTATAAAACACCAGGCATTTTATCCTGTCCGGTTGCTGCCACATAGTATGCATCATCAAAATACTCGATCCAATAGGGTGCGTTTCCGTCAAAGAGCGCGGTCAGATCTTCCACCTTGCCTTTTTTCAGATCCGAAAACCCGGTAAACCGGACGATTCCCTGATGGCTTTGATCATAGGCCTGATCGGAGGAATAGGTAAGATACCAGTAGTCACCGAAACGGGACAGCTGTACCATGCCGCCAATTTCCGAAGGAACAGCATACCGCTTCTTCACCTTAAAAGTCTTCTTGTTCAGCACATAAACCGTACTCATACCCATGCTGGGCAGGTAGATCTCATCTCCCACAATGGTAAAAGAGCGGGTATAGCGGCCCTCCAGCTCCGGCACCTTCTGTACGTCCGCCAGTTTCGTATGAAAAGAATCTGCTTCTCTGCGGAACCGGTACATCTCGCCGCTCATGGAACTCCATACATAGAACAGGCCGGTATCTTTGTCAAAGACAATGGCATGGGGGCGATTTCCTGCTTCCAGAGTCTCGATCCGCTCATAGCCCTGATCCAGCTTACGATAGGTTACCACCCGGTTATTATCCGTATCCACCACCATAAGGATCGTACCGTCTCCGGCAATGGCATGAGGATGATCATACTCGTAATCCAGTACATCCCAATTGGTTAATATGGTTCCCACACTGTCGCTGTACAGTACCCGGTCATGATAGGCATCTACCAGAAAATAGGTATCTCCGATCTTGGTCACCTGGGTAGGGACGGACAGAGTCCGGTAGGAATTTTTGAAGGCAGGAAGATATACACCCGCCTGTGCTGCAGCGCCGGCCATGGGATGCAAAAACAACACCACTGCCAGCAACAGACAGCCTAAGAAACTCTTTTTCATTTACTTCCTCCTGAAATGGTAAAGTCTGCTGGAGAAATCACCACTGTTACCGATCAACAGACCAAGCTCCATGAGAAGATCTCCCTCATAAGATACAGTCTCACCGTTTTTAAGGACGGCATCTTCACCGTCCAGTATATATTCCGCAGAAGCATCCAGACCCTGCAGCGGTAATAAGATCCGCTTATAACCGGGACGTCCCAGTACCTGGCAGAAGGTCACCAGTGCTTCGCTTTTATCCTTGGAAACCACCATCCACGCATCATAAGGTGCATGGGAGTCCCAGGAATGCAGACGATAATAATCTCCGTCGGAGATCAGGCTGTGATACTTGTGATAATTTTCCACCTGGGCAGGGATCAGAGCTTTCTCTTCTTCCGGCATGGTGGTAAGATCCAGCTCGTAGCCGAAGGTTCCGGACAAAGCCACATCTCCACGCATCTTCATGCTGGTCATACGGCCCACCTGCTCATTGGGGCACTTACTTACATGGGCCCCCATGGTCGATAAGGGATATAACAGCGCGGTACCTTCCTGGATCCGCAGACGCTCTACCGCATCGGTATCATCACTGGTCCAGATCTGCGGACCATAGTAAAGCATACCTGCATCAAAACGTCCGCCGCCGCCGGAGCAGTGCTCCAGAAGCAGGTTGGGGAATTCCGTGGTAAGTCGCTCTAACAAGTCATAAAGACCCAGCACATAGCGGTGGAACACCTCTCCCTGCTGGTCGGCAGGAAGCATACAACTGCCGGCATCGGAAATGGCACGGTTCATATCCCATTTCACGTATTCGATATTGGCACTGCGAAGGATCTTCGCAATGGATCCATACACATAATCCCGTACATCTTCCCGGGTAATATCCAATACATACTGTGCACGGTGCATGTTCACCGGACGGTCCTTTAACTGGATGGCCCAGTCGGGATGGGCACGGTACAGATCGGAATCCGGGGATACCATCTCCGGCTCAAACCAGATACCGAATTTAAGGCCGATGGCATTGACCTGATCGACCAGGTACTTTAAGCCGCCCTGCAGTTTCTCTTCATTGACTACCCAGTCACCCAGGGAGCTGTCATCAAAATTACGCTTACCAAACCATCCGTCATCCATGACCAGCATCTCAATGCCCTGTTTTTTGGCTTCACGGGCCAGATCCAGCAGCTTTTCGGTATTAAAGTCAAAATAGGTTGCTTCCCAGTTGTTAATGAGGATCGGGCGATCCTTATGCAGATAAGGACTACGGATCAGGTGGTTTCTCATAAAGTCATGATAATTACGGCTCATCTGCCCAAGTCCCTGATCGGAATAAGTCAGGATAGCTTCCGGAGTTACAAATACATCGCCTGCATTCAGTTTCCAGGAGAAGGTCTCTCCGTTAATACCCATGGTCAGGCGATAGATATCATACAGATTCTTCTCAACCTGTGCGGAATAATTGCCGGAATATACCAGCTGCATACCATAGACTTCCCCAACGGTCTGGGTGGTTTCGGGACTTACCAGGCCAAGGAATGCATGCTCCTGATGGCTGGTCTCTCCGCGAACGGTAGACACTCCGGTCTTACCGTGCCCCACCGGTCTGCGGTCCATATGGCGCTCTCTTGCCCAGGCACCGGCCAGCGTGATCAGCTCCATGTCTTTTTCCTTCTCTACATGAAGGCAGGCACTGTAAGCTTTTTCCAGACGATAAGTATGCTCCGAACCGTTTCGGATGGTAACACAGCGTGTGATCACATCCTCCGCCTCAAATACGGAATACTGCAATTCCACCTGTACTTTCAGCAATTCGTCCTGTAATACGATAAATAACGTCTCCACGTCCTGTTCACTTCCGAAGGAAGCAGGAAGACCCGGAAGACGAGGTTTTCCCTTTTCAATGTGATGGGATACATAATGAAGTTCACAGCCGTTCTGGCCCACTTCGTTGGTGATATCCAGACAGGATTCACTGTAATCTCCTACGCCGCCGGTGGGATATTCAAAGGGAAATCCCCCGAAGAATCCCAGTTTTTCCCGCAGTAAATATCTGGGGGACATAGGATATTCATCGGTACGGAACCGGTAACTGCCGCCGGCACTGCGAAGCTTTTTGCCATAATAGATGTGCCCCAGAAATACATCATCTACCAGCCCCATCATGTAGGTGGTATTTTGGGTATCCAGCTTAAAAATCTGTTTTCCTTCCTCAAATGTGATCATAAAATGCCTCCTCGTAAAACTTATTTTTTTAGTAGCCCCATACCAACATCATAAATCCGGTCGTTCACAGCATCCCATAGCCAGGTAGCCATGGTCCGGCCGCCCCTTGTCCGGGAATAATAATTCAGTTCCCGTACGGCCGTGTGAACGGTACCTCCCTTGGTGAGCGGATTTCTCCATACATTGAAGAAAAATCCGAAACCCACATCCAATGCCTGCAGCTGTCCCACCATCTCTTTCAGCTGCCGGTGGAAAACCTCCCGGACCTCCTTGTCCGTGGAGTAGCTCTTCCGCGTCACATCATTATAGTAGGCGCTGAGAAGATAGTCGTAGACGGAACTGGCATACAGATACCGGAACTTACGGTCCGGCTGCTTCGCCCTCTCTTTTACCAGCTTACGATACCAGTCTACGGTAATGTTCTCGGAATGAATACTCTTCCAGATAGGCTCGGGCGCCTTCCAGATGTTTTTGGCCGTTGCCCTCCATTTTTTATAGAGGAACTGGCCGCTGTCCGAGAACAAGGTAAAATCCCTGCACTCCGGATACCAGAGATCGGCGATCTCTCCCGATAAGGCAGGTACTGCAAAAGCGCCCGCGCTGTCCCCGGCGATAAGGATCTTATCCGCCTGCGGGAAATGGGCCCTTGCTACCTTCATGCTTTCCTCAAAATTCTTATGTCCGTGGAAATGCAGGATCTTCCGGGTGCCGTCCTGATCCTTGTAAGGGAACTCGTTGTTTCCCACATGGAAATCCCCCGTGGCATAAGTGATCACCACAAAGTTCCAGTCATTGAACGGATTGCGTTCCTTTCCTGCTTCCGTAATGCCGATGTTAATGTTCATGATCTGGGTAAAGGGACGGAGATTGTTCCAGTAAAAGTTAGGCTCTCCCGCGGCCACCCTGCCACCGGTCACCGGCCGGGCAGCGGTATATTCATTCCATGCCACGCCTCCTCCGGAAAAGAAGATGCACAGATGATCCGTGGTTCCCTTCTTCAGATAAATGTGGTACTCCGATCCGTCTCCCGATAAGCCTTCCGACAGAGGGATCCGATACCACTTATGCGCTTCCGGCTTCCCGATCAAAATGGGTGCCTCCAGCTGTGTTCCTTCGATCCGGTTACTGATGGACTGCTCCACCATATCCCCGGTTTTATGCATAAGAACGCCTGCCCGTTCCTGAATAGCCTCCCGGCGGGCAGCGATCTTTTGTTCTTCCTGCTTACGAAACAGGACCAGACCCTGTTTCAATGATTTAAGAGTATCCTTGCTTTTATCCGGCATAAACCCTCACAGATCCGATCAAAATCCTGTACCTGACACGATCCTTCTTTCACCGATCCTGTCTTCATTTCCTAGATGTTCATATACTTACTGGATGCATTCTTAAGATCCTTAAAGCGGAACAATACGATAAAAGACGCAAACCCCAGGAGCATGGCCATGGAAGCCACCGCTGCATAGGGGAAAGGATTCAGCTCTTTGTGAATGGGAATAAGCTGGATCAGCGATGCTACCACATCTACCACCAGATAGATCACGTAATCCACAATGTACAGATGAAGCGCACTTCCCAGGATCAGAGTCAGGATCACCAGCCCCACAAAGCAGGCAGGGATCATCCAGCTGAGACTCCAACCGTAGAAACCGGTGTGAAGGTCCACATAATAGCCTGCCAGCATTCCCATATAGACCTCAATGGTGACCAGCTTCAACACATTGCTGTGATAGTACATACTGATGGCCACATCAATGATCCCGAAGGTTGCTGCCACCCGGACAACTCCCGGCCAGGCAAAGATATTCCCGGTCATATAATCTACGGTAAACATTACAAGGAGCACAATGATCCAGATGAATACACAGATCTTAAACGCAGTTACGCTGCTGACCCTGGGTCGTTTCAATACCGGAAAGATGGGATCCTCTCCCTCTCCTTCCAGACGTCCCTGGCAAAGGGGACAGCACTGCTTATTTCCCTTAATATGAATTTTACATTTCGGACAATATTGCATAGTTAAACCTTTTTTTCTTTTTTCTTCTTTGGAGAAGAAGCTGCTTCCGGGACCTCATCATAATCATTGGTTCCCAGTTCCACCTCCATACCCAGTTCTTCCAGTCTGCGGAAGAAATTCAGCAATACCCGGTGTTCCACATAGGCAGATAATGCACCGAAGACCATCTTGTCTTCAAAGGTGGAAACACAGATCTGAATATTATTACTGGACATAAACGGTGAAAAACGATCAATATAAGGCACCATATTCTCCGGCATTTTGATCCGTCCCAGATTGGACATGGTAGTGGTCGTTCCCTTTCTGCTTCTGGACGTAAAATAGCTGATGGCCAGATCCTTCAGAGGAAGCGGTACCAGTTTGATAAAGGGATTATGCACCAGATCCGAGTAACCGTTCATGGTGATCCGGATATTCTCTTCCGTCAGCTGCTCCCGGAAGGATTTCTTCACCGAAGGAAGAATACTCTCTATCGTCCCGTCATACTCCGTTCCCCAAAAGGGAACACTGATCACACCGAAGAAATTCCGGGTGGTCTCCGAAGGGAAATACTGCCGCAGGTTCACCGGCACACTGATCACGATGGGGCGTGTAGCCATTTCCCGGACGCTCATGGATTTTACCACCGCTTCAATATATAACGCCACTGACAGGATCCCTGCCGTGGTTCCGTAAACATGGGCCAGTTCGATGAATTTCTTCGCCGATACCGTTCCCTCCAGCAGGTGATTGAGCATGTTATCGTCTCGCACCTGTTTGATCTGATAGGCTTTTACATCGCCCAGTGTTTTCCACTGGTCCTTGTTCTTATCTTTGCTGTAGAAACGACGGAAGGCATCACCGTTCTTCTCCGTAGCGGATGCGCTCTCTTCCGCATCCTCCGGGATCTCCAGATCATGGGCAATGCTGAGATAATGCATGACAATGCTTTTAAAAAAGGTAAAACCGCCGGTTCCGTCCGCCAGCACATGGAACATCTCCAGGTTGATCCTTTTCCGGAAATAGTTCACCCGGTATAAGAGGTTCCGTCTTCCGGGATAATAAAGAGGCGCACAGGCATGCTTATTATCCTCGGTCACCACCGGATGGGCATTGATCTCATCCAGATAGTACCAGAACAGGCCCTTCCGCAGGATCACGTTAAAATGAGGAAACTCCTCTATGGTAAGATCCAGGGCCCTCTGCAGGATCTTCGGATCCACTTCTTCTTTTAATTCACAGGAAATACGGAACACACGGGTATCCGCTCCACGGGTGGTGGAGGGCATGATGATGGCCGCATTATCCAGTTTGTACCAATTGTAATTCGCAGGCATTAATTCTGACTCTTTCTGATGATTTGTTCTCTCAGGCCACCTGGGTCAGGTTGTTGATCCAGATCCCCTTCTTGACCAGCACATACCCGATGGCACACTTGATCAGCTCAATGAGCTGGCAACAGACATAAACGGGTACGATGGGCATATCGGTATAATGGGTCAGCACAAAAGCTAAAGGAATGGCGCAAACCCACACAAAACAGGAATCAAACAGGAACGTGATCAGCGTCTTTCCTCCGGAGCGGATAATAAAGTAGCTGGCGTTCTCGTAGGAGTACATGGGCATAAACAGGGCAGCTACCACAATAAACTGTGTCGCCAGCGCCTTCACGGAATCCTCCGTGTTGTAGATATTGGGAAAGGCCGGGGCGATGAGCAGCATCAGAGCGCCGGTGACCACGCAGGCCATCACCGCAAAGAAGGTAAGGCGGGTTGCTTCCTCCCGCACATCTGCCCTTCCGGCTCCCAGCTCCTGTCCGATGATAATGGCAATGGCACTTCCCATGGAGATAAATACAATGTTAAATACATTGGAAATGGTGGAGGAAATGTTAAAGGCCGCAATGACCTCCAAGCCACGGATGGCGTAATTCTGGGACAGAACCGCCATGCCCGACGACCACATGAACTCATTCACCAGAAGGGGAGAACCCTTGATGATCACGTTCTTAACAAGCGGTCCGGGGATCTCAAAGAAGTGACGGTACGCACCTTTGATAAAGGGATGCTTTGCGGCATGGGTGTGGGTATAGATCACCATGATCAGCATTTCCACCACACGGGATAAAACCGTGGCAATGGCCGCACCGATAACACCCAGTGCAGGTGCACCGAATTTACCGTAGATCAGGATATAGTTAAATACCAGGTTCACCAGTACCGCTACGATCCCTGCGGTCATGGGCATAAAGGTCTCGTTGCATTCTCTTAAGGTTCCGGCATAGGCCTGGCTGATGGCAAAAGGCACCAGATCGATGAGCATCACTGCCAGATACATATGGGCATAGGAAAGGGTTTCCTGAATACCGGCTTCCTGTCCCTCCTGCTGCAGATACAGCATGATCAGATCATCTCCCAGGAAGGTAAAGATCAGAAGTGCCACAACGGATACGATGGAAATGATGATGATCTTAAAACGGAAGGTATGGCGCACTCCTTCATGATTGCCCTGTCCATAGAACTGTGCGGTAAAGATACCGGCTCCGGCTACGCCGCCGAAAATACACAGATTAAATACAAAGATCAACTGGTTTACAATGGAAACGCCGCTCATCTGCGCCGTTCCGATCTGTCCCACCATGATGTTGTCCAGCATGCCAACAAAATTGGTAATACCGTTCTGGATCATAATGGGAACGACTACCGCAAAAAGATGCAGGTAGAATTCTTTGGTTCCGATCAACTTTTTCATAGCAAAAAATCCTTATTTCTATAAAATCCTCTGAATTAAAAGTATAGCATTTTACCCGGAAGATTCCTATAAGATTTCCTTATTTCCGACAAAAAAAGGAAGTGCGATACATCGTGTACCTTCACTTCCTTTTTGCCCACACTTTTAGGGATTATTATCTGTATTTTTCAACAATCGCTTCCATTTGTGCCCATTTGCGCTCCATATCCTCCACCAGAGCGATCTGGGTACGGGTACGGTCCAGATTGTGATTTGCCCGGTGCACCATGAAATAGGTGTCTCCCTGGAGATGATCCGTCAGGAAACGCATGCCGCATTCCAGGGTCATGGTCTTTGCCCCATAGGGAAGGAGCCGGATCTCTTCCTGTGTCAGGGCGCCGCCGCAGCCTTCCAGGTATCCTTTTACATAGCATTCAAACAATTCCAGAGACAGGGAAACCCTGGACAGGTCCTGCTCATCCTCCACGGCGGTATTGGCACCGAAGCGGATGGAGTCTCCGAAATCATAGATGGATAATCCGGGCATTACCGTATCCAGGTCAATGACACAGATCCCGCGACCCGTTGCCCCATCCAGCATAATGTTGTTCAGCTTGGTATCGTTATGGGTCACCCGAAGAGGGATGCGTCCTTTCTTTAACCGCTCCATACAGTAGGACATATCTGCCTGACGGGCTTCGTAAAAGGCGATCTCCTTTTGGACCGAAGCCGCCCGTTTACATACATCTGCACGAACTGCCTCTTCAAAGGTCCGGTAGCGCTTGGGCGTATTGTGAAAATCCGGAATGGTCTCTGCAAGTCTTGAAGCATCAAAACCTGCCATCTGGCCGGAGAATCTGCCGAAGGCCACCGCACTTTCATAGAAATCCTCCGGGGTCCGTACCTGATCCAGGGAGATGGCATCTGTGATAAAGGTATACATCCGCCAGTAGCTTCCGATGCTGTCTTTATAAAATGCCCGGCCGTCCCCGGCTTTCAGGGGATTTAAGGTTTCCCTTGCAGGATCCCCTCCTCTCTTCTTTATCTGCTCCTTCAGATAATCCGTTACCAGCACGATGTTTTCCATGAGCTGTTCCGGGTCCTTGAAGACCTCCTGATTCATCCGCTGGAGGATATACCGGACGTCCTTCCCGTTTTCCCTGCAGACTACCAGAAAGGTGTCGTTGATATGACCGTTGCCGTATTTTTCACAGCTGACGGCCACCTCTCCCAGCCCGAAGGCTTCCAGCGCTTCCTGTTTTTTTTCGCAACACTGTTCCCGTGTCATCATTACTGTTTCCTTTGTCTTATTTTTCCCAGAGCCGGTCGGGATAAACGCCCTGCTCCTTTAATGCGGCAATGGCTTTCATTACCGCTTCCTTATCTTCTTTGTAGGTGACGCCGAACCACTTGTCGTTGGTGCGAAGAACCTCCACCTTTGCTTTCCCCGCAGTTAACAGATCCTGTACCACACTGGGCAGGAAGAATTCTCCCTTTAAAGGATTCTCCCTTACTTTTTCCTCCAGGAAGGTCACAAAATCCCGTTGCAGATGTTCCAGGATCCCTTCCTGAAAGCCCCACAGGTTCATGGATACCGTGGTGTCCGGATCGATGGGCTGCCAGCTTTCCCCATTGTCTTCGGAAAAAGCCGCCCCATTTCCCTGACGGATGATCCGGGTCCTCTCCTCGATCTTCTGAAGGTAACCCTCCGGATCCACGGTGCATACCCCGCGGGATACGTAGCCGTTGTCGGTTAAGGTATTGGATAAACGGTAGCCCACCATGTGGTAAAGCGCAGCATCTTCGCTGCCGGTAAGGGCATCATAGATCATGCGAAAGGCTTCCGGTCCGTAGTAATCGTCTGCATTGATCACCGCAAAGGGGCCATTCAGTGCCTCCTTACAGCAAAGGATGGCATGACCGGTGCCCCAGGGCTTGGTCCGTCCCTGTGGTACGGCATAGGTTTTCCCCGCTATTTCGGGAAGTTTATCCAGTTCCTGAAATACGTAGGTCACATCTGCCACTTTGGAGAGTCTGTCTCCTACGGACTGCTTAAACTCTTTTTCAATTTCTTTCTTAATAATAAATATTATCTTTTGAAAGCCGGCACGTAAGGCATCGTACACGGAAAAATCAATGATGATCTGTCCCTTGTCGTCTACGGGATCGATCTGCTTCAATCCTCCGTAACGGCTGCCCATGCCTGCCGCCATGATCACCAATGTCGGTTGTTTCATTGCTTTCCTCTCTTTTGATCTTTCAATTGTTTTCTTTCGGGATCCCGTTTCGCAGTTTATCCATGTAGAATACTTCTCCGGTAACTCTGGACTGCTCGGCTGCATAAGCCATCAGGTGACTTTCCACGGAACGTTCGATGCTGGAACGGCTTTCTTTTGCTTCGTCCTTATGTTCCATCGCTTCCAGGAAATCCATGGTCAGACGATAATCTCCGCCGCCGTGGAACCCTTCCTCGTTGTTAATGGGAATGGTGCGGGTCTCCCCTTCATAGAGGGCATTGGCGGAGTATTTGGTCACGGTGATATAATCCTGTGCATCATCTCCCGTAATGTCTCCGTTTTCGCACATGACCTTGATGGTTCGGTGCATCTTGTTGGTCAGACCGCTTAAATGGAAGGTTGCGGTCACGCCGTTTTCAAACTCGATATCCGTTACCTGGTTATCACATACGTTATTGTCGCACTTAAAGACGCAGCGTCCGTAAGGGCCTTCCCGAAGGGCTTTCAGGATGCCTTCTTCCGACTGGTCTTCCGTCAGCACCGTTGCCGGCCACTCTCCCCGAATGGGAAGATAGGCTTTCTTACCGTCGAAGCGGCACTTGTCGGCGCAAGGACAGTCCAGACAGCGATCGGCTGCTCCCTCCGGTGCGTTTTCTGCCTTAAAATAGGACAGATTTCCGAAGGAGGATATCTTCCTTGCATTACTTCCCACCAGCCACAGCAGGATATCCATGTCGTGACAGGACTTCTGCATGATGATGGGGCTGGAAAGGTCGGAATTTCTCCAGTTGCCCCGCACAAAGGAATGGGCCATATGGAAATTGCCCACGTTTTCCGCGTGCTGGATCGTGATCACCTTTCCCAGTTCTCCGGAGTCGATCACCTGCTTAATGGCTGAGAAAAAGCGGGTATACCGAAGCACATGACAAACCACGATGACAACACCCTTTTCTCTTGCCTTATCCCGGATCTCCAGGCACTCCCGTACATTGGGAGAAATAGGCTTTTCCAGGAGGATATCGTAGCCAAGATCAATGGCTTCCATGGCCTGTACGTAGTGGTCCCGGTCCATGGTGGCCAGGATCACTGCATCGGCGATCTTACCCTGTTTAAAAAAGTCTTTGGTATCAGAGAAAACGCCTTCCTTTGGAATATGAAATTCTTCTGCGGCTACCTGCCGCTTTTCTTCACTGATGTCTACCACTGCCACGATCTCATCCCCGGCCTTTTCGAAGGCGTAGCGGGCGTAGATCATGCCGCGTTGTCCGGCACCGATCAATGCAAGTTTCATTTGTTTCCTCTTTTCTTAAGTGTGAAAGCTGCGGCTCCCCCTGCCAGCAACACGACGGCTGCGATCACAGGAACGGGGGCCCCGGTCTGTTTCGTCTCTTCCACGGTGGTTTCTTCCGTTATAGAATCTTCGGCCTCTTCCGCATCTGTATCTTCGGCAGAATCTGTAGCGGTTTCAGCCAGGCTCTCGTCTTCCTGCTCCGTTACTTCCACGGTATACAGATCATAGGAACCGTCTGCGTTTTCCCCTTCCGTTGCCAGATGGATCACGTCTTCCCGATCATCCGGGGTGGTCATCTTAAGGGACAGGGTATAAGTACCCGGGGAAAGGTCCGCAGGCACTTTCACGGATCCCGTTACCGATGTACGGCCGGGAAGCCATGTAGTGGTATCAAAATCCTGTATCTGTTCATAGACCGCATTTCCTGCAGCATCCTTCAGCATCAGTGTTACCGGGCAGTTATAGTAAACCGGTGCCACACCAAGGTTGTTCCAGACCAGGGTAAGAGCGGTATCACTGCCTGCTGCCAGGCGTTCCTCTCTGGTAATGCTGTACAGGCTGTAGTTATAGCCCATGTTGGTAAACAGGGTCTCAATGTTGTATAAATAATCCTCGTATTCCGGATCGCCCACCTTAAAATCACAGGCGGAGCAAGGTCCCAGCCAGGTGGTATGACTGTCACGGATCTGATCCAGTACGGCACAGATGTTTTCGTCCAGTGCATTGGTCCTGAAATCCCCGTTGGCAAACTCACCGCCGGAATAGTTTAATTTCCACCAATCCGGCATGGCGCTGGCTGCAATGTCTTCTTCCGTGGAACCGGGCATATCCGTATTACCGGTAGCTGCCCACTCTAAGAAGGTAGGCGTTCCGCCGTCGCTGGTCACACCGAAGATGTCATTGTAAAGGCCCCAGTTGTTTTCCGCTGCCACTGCATAGGGCTTACGGATACCGATGCGAACGTTATGGAAGGCATCCTCATAGGACTGCATATACTGCTGTGCCAGTGCAGGATCCGGGAATTCTCCGGTACCGGTAGGCCAGGTATGGAACTCTGCCCAGTGCCCTAAGCTTCCCACTTCCACATAGGCGGTAATGGACGGATCATCGTAGCGCTCTGCCAGAGCCTTTACCACGGAATCGTGATAAGCCTGTAATTTCCTGCTCTTATAGTTGGGGGAGAATCCACATCCGCCAAGCAGCTGATAGATGGTATCGCCGTTATAGAAGGTACCTGCGCCTTCACCCTCGGCATTTTCTTCCTCCAGCTCCTCATAGAGCCACTGCGGAATATCCATTCTCTGAATATCCGGATCACCGTCTGTGATATTGGGATTATCCATGACAAACCGAAGCACCATACGACAACCCTGTTTCTGCCATTTCTCGAACTGGTACTGCTCTTCAATGGCATCAAAGGCATAGGTGCCTTTCTCCGGTTCCAGTTCGCTCCACTTAATATCCACATAGATCAGGTTATGTTCGGATAAAATATCCTCCACATCCCCCTCCACGGTATCGGCCCAGCCGACCCAGCCTTTGTAAGGGTTATTGTGAAAGGCATAAGAAGCCTTGGGATAACAGATCCCTTCTTCTCTGGTTTCTTCAATGGTCTTACCGATGGTAAGATACCCCTCTGCGGGAAGGACATATTCTCCCTCGTTGGAGTCCGATGCGATCTTCACCTGCTCCGGACTTCCGATGTCTTCCAGATACAGCTGCATCAGGCAGGCATCGCTTTCATAGTACTGATAAACGGGAATCCCCTTTTCTTCCGGTGCATCATCCCCGATCACCTTATAAAGCTTTCCCTGATCCACTACGAAGGAAACGTTCTCTCTCCCGTCAAAGGAAAATCCTTCTGCTTCCGTTGCGATATAGTACCGGTTTACCGTAGACAGGTCATCATTTCCGGTGATCATGGTGTATAACTTCTCGCCGGACTTAACTCCCATGAGATTCACCTTGTTCTCATGTCTTGCGGTATTGCATACGCTGTTCCAGTCCGAAAAATCAAAGTCCTCTGCGCTGATGTTGAATTTGATCCCGTACTTGGGGACTTTGGCGAAGGAACCGGAGGCAGCGTTTCTTGCCGGTGTAAAGCCTTCCGGTGTCAGACGTTCAAAGGTTTCTTCGTCAGTCTGGCAGTCGTTGCGGTCGATGCAGATATACAGGTCATCGCCGATGGCCTCGGTAAATTCCTGCAGGGCTGCAAAAGGAACCTTATATTCGGCGCAGTACACGCCTTTCCTCGAAGTCTCCGAAAATACCTTCTCATAGCCTTCCACATTCTGCTTTTTCATGTTCCACTCCAGGATCACAGGATCGGAGGTGTAGAACAGTTCCAGATTCCGGTCCGGTCCGTAGGAATACCAGTCCTGCACCAGAACATCGCCGGTGTTGTGGTCTTTATAGCCGCTGTGGATAAAGCCGGTGGAATCGTCATTGTCACAGCCGATGAACAGGCTGGTGGTATAAGCAGCGGAGGATTCCGGATCGGTGACGCCCTTAATGTAGGTCATAACGTAGAGGGCATCATTATCACGGAAAGCATACAGATCTCCCAGGGAACCTTCTCCCTTTCCAATGGGGGAAATCCCTTTCCAGTCGCTGTCATCACCGTCCGGGGTAATGGCAGGTGCTGCTTCATCCAGCGGTGCCACCGCCGTAAGGAATACGGGCGTATCAGGATGCTCCGGATCCGCATCCGGCAGAAGTTCTCCTTCATCCTCCATACGCACCTGATAGCTTTCACATCCGCCTTCCAGCATGGATACGGGGATCACGATCTCAAATCCGTTGTCTGCTTTATAGAAAGTCTTTACCGGCGTACCGGTATCGATCTTTTTGCCGTCTTTGGTCTGAAAAATATTGCCGTTGGCCTTTAATTCGTAGGTTGCGGCATCGGTGTTTATATATACCGTGAAGTTATTACTGAGGGCCTTGGCATCTGCATGCAGGTACAGATTCTCACGGTCCGTTACTGCTTTAAACGCCAGCAGATTGGAATTCTGATTGACTGCATCATAGAGGATGGAGCCCCACTGATTTCGGGTTCCTGAAAATTCCTTAGAGGCAATGTAAGCCTCCAGCTCTGCCTCTGTGAGCCCTGTCATTTCCTCGGATATGACTTCCTCATAGGCCGGCACGGGCAGGTACTCTCCTACGGTCATGGGACAATCTGCCACATCCACCCAGTTTGCTACGGTTGCTGCATGGATCCCGATGGTCTCGGGGTTTCCCATATCTTCCAATGGGATAGAGAATTCCAGTGTCTTCCGGTCATCGGACAAGCCTCGTCCAACCGTGGCATCGGTTCCCACCAGACCGTCCCACTCCCCGGAATCGCCTTCATAGCGGTACAGGATATCTGTTTCCAGCAGATAGTCTGCGCCGGTAAAGTACAGGTGATCGGTGGGATCGGCATTGGTATCAAAATAGATGTGCCAGGTATCGAAGTTGGCCGAGCTGGAAAGCTCCATCTTGCCGTATAAGGTATCTTCCGTGGTAAAGGCGGAAAGCTTGGTGATCACACCGCCGCCGGCAAACAGTGGCGTGATGTGATTCCAGTCTTCCCGGTCACCGTCCATGACAAACGGATTTTCCCCGGCCGCATTATCTGCGGCTTCCTCTGCACGGACCGAAAGCATATTCAGCGGCTGCCCCATGGAAAGGAGCAGTGTAAAGATCGCAAAAATAGCAAATAGTCGTTTGAAACTCTTCATTTTCCCTAATTTCGCCGCAGCGAACCCCTTGTCTGTCCTTTTTGTTACACTTCGGCTACGAAACCCGCAGCCGAAGCGTAAGAATTTCTTTTATGAAATACGGATCAGTGCTGATAGCCGTTCTCTGCAAAGAATGCGTCCAACTGCTTCTGTACTTCCGCCACATACTCATCGATGCCTGCAGCCTTCAGCTCATCCAGCGCTGCCTGGTAGTTGCTGTCAAAGTCTACATAACCGCACTCGATGGGTGTGAAACGCTGGTTGATCACTTCGGTGATGGCTGTTTCGATCTCAAGGACATTGGAATTGTCGAAGTGGAAAGCGATCACATCACTGGTCTTCGCGTTGTCATCCCAGCTTTCATACATCTTGATAAAGTCATCGGATACGTCGGAGGTAAACAGTGTGTAATTAGCGTTACGGAACATCCACTCGTAGAAGTAACCTTCAAATGCAGGATCCTTTAATACGATACGGTCGTTCTCGATGTCATAATTTTCACCCTCGGGACCGTAGATGCAGAACAGATAGTTCTCCCGGCTCTTATATAACCAGTTGAGGAACTTCATGGCGCCTGCAGGGTTTGCTGCACTGTAAGGAACACATAATACTTCGCCGCCGCATGCAGTGATGTACTTGTCTGCATCGGGATTTAACAAAAAGCTCTTTAAGGTTGCGTTGGGATCGTTGGCTCTTACGGAAGAGATGATCTCGTTTTCCTTGCCCAAAGAACCTTCTACCCAAAGGTAGGTACCCTGCTGCATACGAGAATCACGCTCATTGTAGTTGGTGGTCAGCTCGTCCTTGTAAAGGCCGTCTGCATACATGCTCTGGTTAAACTTAGCCACTTCCTTGAAGGCTTCGGTCTCGAAATAATCGTAAGCTTTCTTGGTCTCTTCGCCGTAAACCACGGAATCTCCGTATGCACACCAGGTGTACTGCTCATCTGCAAAGTTACGGGTCAGGGGCTTAAAGATGATATCTGCAGGTCCGTTGAGTTCGGGATACTGCTCTTTTGCCTTGGTTGCAAATTCCTTCAGGTCATCTGCGCTCTTAAGGTCGCTCATGCCCACACCTTCCAGTACGTCACTTCTGACGCAAACCAGCTGATACATGCAGGAGGAAGGAGCGTATGCGGAAGGAATGCCGTACTGTACGCCGTTTACCAAGCCGCCTGCCAGCTGTGATTCAGGAATGACCTTCAGCATATCCGGGCAGTTCTCTTTGATGAGATCGTCCAGAGGCTGGCACTGTGATTTGTTTACCATAGAGGACAGATCGGGAAGACCGTCCCAGTACAGATCGATGGTCTGATTGGCAGCCAGCATGATATCTTTCTGCTCCCAATACTGATCCCATCCTTTGTAAACCAGTTCTACCTGAATGCCCACTTCTTCTGCCAGGCGAGGATTTAACTGATTGTCGATAAAGTTTGCCATAGAGTCTGTTTCTTCACCGGGATACAGGATCACCACAGTGGATACCTCTCCCGAAGCAGGTGCATCCGCAGCAGGTGTTGCAGTACTATCACTGCTCTGCGTTGTTGTGCTTGCTCCTCCATCTGCAGCAGGTGCTGCTTCCCCGGAACCGCAGCCTGCCAGCATGGACATTGCACAGGTTGCTGTTAACAAAAGTGCCAGTAGTTTCTTTTTCATTCGTAACCCTCCTTGTAGGTATATATCAAGCAATCTTGGATTGCCGGATCACATGGTTGTTGATTGTCTTTTGTTGTCTTTTATTTTCTTTTGTAGTTTGCCTTTTGTTGTTACTTACCTTTTGTTGTTGCTTACCTTTTGTTGTTGCTTCGTTCTTTCCCTGTTCCCTTTGCCGGGAACAGTATTCCTTACTCCTTCACCGCACCGGTCATGATACCGTCTACGAAATACTTCTGGATGAAGGGATACAGGAAAATGATGGGTCCGATGGTGATCACCGTTACAGCCATCTTAACCGTCTCCGAAGGAAGCTTGATGTTGGCGGCTGCCCCCGCAGGGATCCGTCCGCTGCTGATGGCATTTACATTGGACAGAATGTTGTACAGGAAGTACTGTAAGGGGAACTTATCCCGGTCGTTGATGAACATCAGGGCGTTCCACCAGTCGTTCCAGTAGCACAGGGCATACATAAGGCCAACGGTGAGCAGTGCCGTCTTACTAAGAGGCAATGCGATCTTCCAGTAGATCTGGTAATAACTTGCTCCGTCCAGCTTCGCCGATTCGTACAGGGAAACGGGAACTGCCTGGAAATAGGTCCGCATCAGGAACATGTTCCATACACTGAACATGGACGGTAAGATCAATGCAGCATAGGAATCCATCAGGTGGTACCAGTTTACGCAGACGTAATACCAGGGGATCAGGCCGGCGGAAAAGATAATGGTAAAGTTACAAAAATAAGCAATGGCATTGCGATACTTCAAATCCTTGATGGAAAGGGCAAAAGAGATCATGCTGGTGATCAGCATGGAGCCCAGGGTTCCGATCACTGTAATGGCAATGGTCACCACATAGGAACGAAGGATACGGATGCCGCTGTGTGCAAATAAGTAACGGTAGGTATCCAGGGTAAAGGCCTGCGGAATGGCAGAGTAGCCTTCCTTGGTCACCACGGCATTATCCGAAAAGGAAACGGACAAAACCATGATCAGCGGATACAGGCAGACCACAGCGATGAAGGCGATAAAGATATAGGCAAAGGCTTTGACCATCCCATCGCTGAAGGACATATGCATTCTGTGTTTTCTCGTTTTTTCCATCAGAACAAGCCCTCCCCTTCATTGATCTTCTTAGCCATCCGGTTGGATACCGTAACCAGGATCAGTCCCATTACGGACTGGAACAGGCCAATGGCCGTGGTGTAGGAGAATCCTAAGGACCGCATGGCGGAATATACATAGGTATCGATGACTGCCACTTCGTCGTATAACAGGGAATTATTCCCCACAATACCGTAGATCATGCCGAAATCACCGAAGAAGATACGACCGATGCTCATCAGCGTCAGGATCACCACGGTGGGTTTTAACAGCGGTAAGGTGATGTACCAGATCCGCTGGAAACGGTTGGCTCCGTCTACGGTGGCTGCTTCGTACAGGGATGCGTCAAAGTTGGTCATGGCTGCCATGTAGATAATGGAGTTGTAACCGCACCATTTCCATACATCTGCGGTAATGATGATGCCCTTCCAGTATTTCTTCTCCGCATACCAGCGGATGATGTCGTGGCCGGAAGATTCCAGCATTCGGTTTACCATACCGGTATCGGTGGAAAAGAATGCATATACAATGGCTCCCACTACAACCCAGGAAAGAAAGTAAGGGAAGAACATGGCGCTTTGGGTCACCTTCTTGAAGATCTTGCCTTTTACTTCGTTAAAGTTAATGGCGATCAGGATGGGAACAATGGTTCCGAAGATAAGACCGAAGAAGTTGATGTACAAGGTGTTGTAAATAACTTTCGGACCCATGCCCGTGCTTCCGGTGAAGAAGTACTTAAAGTTCTGCAGTCCCACGAATTCGCTGCCGAAGATGCCGTCCTTGATGTTGTACTTGGTAAAGGCCATCCAGATACCGGCCATGGGAATGTAGGAAAACATAATAAGGAACAGGATCGCCGGGATGCACATGATATACAGTTGTCGGTTTTTCTTTAACTCTTTTCTCACAGTCTCAGTCCTCCGGCTTCCACCAGCTTCTCCCAGTCCTCCCGGTCGCTTTGGTCATAATAAGATTTTCCGGAATACACTTCCTCGGGCAGGATCATCATGCCGCTGGTCTTAAACCGCTTTCCGGCCATAAGGTATTCCCTTGCTTTTTTCTGCAGGGAGGTTTCACAGACCCGATCCTCCAGAGGATTCTTCATATCCTTGTAAAGATGTACGTACAGCATGGAACCGTCTTCTCCGTCGCTGTAGCGGAACATAATATCCTGCACATTGGTGATGTTGCGTCCTTCCCCTAACAGGAACCGTAGTCTTTCATCATAGAGCCAACTGGAACTCCAGAAGCCCTTCATATCCAGTTCCGGATAATAGGTGGCGAAGAAATCCAAGGCCAGCTTCATGGAGTTTTGCATCCGCTCCGGTGTATAGCCTTCCCCTTCCGGGATATGAAGTGCGATCATCCAGTCGCCTTCTTTTAATACCTGCCTGTAATGATGCTTATCCAGCGTCACCTGCTTATTCTCGGTATACCCGATGGGATTCATGTAATAACCGGTAATGCTCTCTTCCTCTTCTGTCAGAGAAGTGGTGAAGGTTTCCCCGGAGAAGGCCTCCCGCTCGCTGTAGTAATAACCGTTGGGTTTGCCGTCTGTGTAATCTCTTGTTTTCCTCTCTTCCGGTGAAGCCGGTGTTTCTCTCCATTCATCTTCATCGGGGAATCCCCAGGAAAGGAGCTGTCCTTCCGCATCATAGGCAGCGCCCGCTTCCGCAAGTCCCACCACTTTGCCGGTATCCAGATGACGGAACAGCCGAAACCGCTCGCCGTGCTGATACGGAATAAATAAGAACCGGTCCAGCAGGAAGATGGTCAACGTATAGAAGTTCATCTTCCAGGGCATATCCTCTACATCGATGCGGCCGGTTTCCTTATAACGGGGAAGTTGCAGCCGCAGCATGCGGTGGGGGATGTCTTCATAGTAAGAACGGGGGATCCCTCTGCGGATCATTTCCTTCTCGGACTCCGGCACACAGGCCAGAAGCAGGAGAAATGCATAGGCTTCGTTGTACTTGCCCAGACACGCAGGGATCAGTTCCGTATAATTGTCGATATCGTATTTGTTTCGCATGGAGCACATATCCCAGACAAAAAAGCGGGAAAAGAAAAGCACCCTTTCATCTGCTTCCACGGCTTTCAGCGCCCCATCCAGGTACGCTTTCTTATCCGGCAGCAGATCATAAGGCGATAATAATGCTTCATACACGTCATGGGGCATCAGCTCCTGCCGGTGTTCCGGCCTGTGTTCCTTCTGATAAAGCGAAAAAGCTTCCTCTAACCCCTTGGGCAGCTTTCGCATTCCCATGTACGTGATCAGATCTGTATAACCCCAATCCATCTTTGTTTTACCCCATCTCATAGAAATTACGTAACGTTCCCGAAAGTTTGTTGCGTAACTTTGTTTCGTTCTTTGCGTAAACAATATAACACCGTTTCATTTTCGGTTCAATGTATCTTTTTACTATTTTTTACCGTTCATTTTTGTATAAATTACGCAACAGAATTTTCGTTTGTTGCGTTGACACACGAAAACGAATCTTTTATCATATATTTAGTTAAAAAAGCTCCCCGAAGGGAGCTAAAAGATATATCATTTCGCGTCAAATTTCCTGTATTTACAGGGATTAGAAAGGATCTGCATGAGCACCATTCGCGATGTTGCAGCCCTGGCCAATGTGTCGGCAGCAACGGTATCCAGAGTACTGAATCACGATACAAAATATAAGATGACCGACGAAACCATCGAGCGTGTATGGAAAGCCGTGGCAGAGCTTGGTTACAAGGCTCCTACTTCCACGCAAAAGCAGATGCGTTACGTACACAAGCCGGAGGATGTGTCCCAGACCCGTCATAAGTTCGGATGTATCCTGAACGTACAGGGCGGGAAGTACAACGATCCTTATTATCTGTCCATCCTCTCCGGTTTCGAGGATGCGGTGATGAAGAAGGGCTATGAGATCTCCTTTATCCGCACCAATGAAGAACTGGAGGATCCCAAGGTGTTATACTCCACCTTCCGGGATCCGGTCAGCGGTGTGATCATCATGAATACCCTGGAGCCATCCACCTTCCGTTATTTGCAGAAACAGACGCCTTATATCGTAGGCATCGATACCGATCACAATGACATCGACAATGTAGCCTATGACCACTACAACGCAGCCTTCATGGCCATCCGTCATCTCATGGACAAGGGCTACAAGCGCATCGGTTTCATTGGTGGTTTTCAGGAAAATATGAAGACCAGCCGTCGTTACAACGGCTACTACTCCGCGTTACATTGTTTTGATCTGGAATATAACCCGGATTGGGTACTGGCCAGCAACTGGGATGAAGAACACTGCGATCAGGTGTTACGGGATGCTTATAAGAAGGGCAACCTTCCCGATGCTTTCTTTGTTGCCAGCGACCTGATGGCCATCAGTGTGCTGCGTACTTTGTTTGATCTGGGCGTGAAGGTTCCCGAAGAAGTGGCAGTGATCGGCTTATCCAATATCGAGATCTCCAAGTATTCCAATCCCCCGCTTACCACCATTGCTCTTCCCATTCGGGATATGGGCCGTGTGGCAGCAGGCATACTCTTCGATCGCATCGAAGGGGATGATACCCCCAGCAAGATCGTTACCTTAAGTGCTGAAGTGTTACAACGCTCCAGTACGTAACACCTTCTCAAAACAAAACGCCCATACGTCAGTTGACGCATGGGCGTTATTCATTTTCCTTTAGCTCTTCTTCTCCCGTACCAGAGCCTTCATGCCGGCGATCTGTTCGTCTACCACACTGTTTGTCAGTTCGGAATTAATGGAGAAGCTCATCTTCTCTCCCTGGATGGAAAGATACAGGCTTTCCTTTACCTTGTAGATGTTTTTCTGTTTCACATCGGAGTAAAGCTTCCATAGCTTCTTTTCGGTGGAGATCCTGGTCACATCCCTGTAATACGCTTCCATGGTGGTCTCATTGTAGAGCTTTCCTGTGGAAGTATCGATATCGCCGCTGTAGATCAGGATCTGCTTTTCCGTAAAATAGAAAACCGTTACCTGGATCAGCATGGACAGAACCGTATCTCCGTCGATCATCTTATAGGCCCTGACAGGATCTACGGAATTCTTCAGGATCTGGTTGACATTCATGGCTTTCGCAGACTTAAGCTGGACTTCCGTATCCACAAAGGAGTCGTCCGGCTTTCTTCCGAACCCGTAGAGAACGATGGGCTCGATGATGTTTACTTCGCTTTCATCCACGCCCAACTGTCCCAAGGCTCTGTTTTTCAGATATTCCCGGAATTCATGAATGGCTGCGATGGCATCTGCTTCGGAGCCGGCTGCCTGTTTCTTCAAAACCGCACCGCCCCAGGTCAGGCATATGCCCACTACCAGCATGCCCACTCCGACAAAGGCCATCTCATCCTCTCCATTATTGTATCCTCCTATCAAAAGAAGAAAACCGATCGCGATCATGATCACCCCGATCAGGAGCAGAATATCTCCCGCAGATGAACTGGATAGATAATAGTTCCGCACACTGGGCCGGAGTTTTGCATCCCCGGAATTAATGCTTCCCTTTAACTTTGTTTTCACCTCTTCGGAGGGCTGCTTTTCCCGCACCGGCTGCAGGATAGGTGCAGTCCCTTCAGCAGGCTGTTTTGGCTGTATCGTCGCGCCGGGGTCTGCAGATCCCCGGTTGGGCTGCATCATCGGTGTATCCCCTGCCGCATCCTGCCTTCCTCCGCAGGAAGAGCAAAATACGGAATCCGGCTCCAGCGGAGCCCCACAATACTGACAGAATTTATTGGTTGCCATTTTCATCCTTCTCCTTTTGTATTTGTAACCCACTGGAAATCCCCTTCATGTGGGCCGTATCATTAAAAAGTTCCAGCCTGGGATGGACATAAAATCCGGGCTTGATGGGGAACTCTAAGATCGTAACGGATGTATATTCATAAGGCAGCACCGTGCATACATAGGGAAAAAGCATTCCCAGAATGTGGGACAGTGCGCAGGCTCCTGACCCGCCGTGACTGAACAGGGCAATGGTCTTGGACCGCGTCGCCTTGCAAAAGAAGCGGTTTCCTTCATGGATAAAGCCCTCTTTCTCCAGAAGCCGGTCGATTTCTTTTCCGATCTTCTCATAAACTCCAGCTTCGTGATGGGCTTACGGATCTTCTCCGCGGTATAAGCTGCTGTTTCATAAGCTCTGCCCATGGTGGAAGCATAGATCTCTTCGATCCCTTCGTCCTTTAAACGCTCGGCTGCTGCCGCCGCCTGAAGGTTTCCCATTTCCGTCAGGGTATCGTGGCGGTAATCCGGCTCTCCGTGCCTTACAAGGAAGCCGGCATCGTCTTACCTCCCGATGTTCCCGAAGAAGCATCCAACTAACGGACAAAACAAAACGGGCCTTCGATCCTGCTTAGTAGATCTCCCGTCCTTTCTCGTCGGGAATGCCGCTCTTGCGGTAGAAATAGGTATTTACCTGATCCCGCCACTCTCTGGCATTGGCCACCTGACGGATCAGGCGCTCTTCTACCCGGTGGTAAACTTCCAAAGGAAGGCGATCCTTTAAGCTCTTCCAACTCTCCTGCAGACCCAGCGCCCGCTCATAGCCTTCAAAATGGCTGTCATAAATGTGCTGGATCAGGGTCTTCCCGCTCTTTAAGCGGTAGGTATAAGGCACATGATGGAAGAACAACAGCAGTTCTTCCGGACAGGTCTCTATGTCGTTATACAAGGACGTATTGGGTTCATGATACTGGGAAACATAATCGCTTCCCTCTTTGGTTCGGTCAATGCCGATGCCCAGATGATCCGCTCTGTGATAGCAGCCCCATCTGGAATACTCATAGCCGTCCACAAACGGACCGTAATGTACCGAAGGAGTGACCATCCAGCCTACGCCCAAAGGAGAGGTATACTGTTCGTAGATCTCTCTGGATTCCAGAAGCATCTTTAAAATGGTCTCCGTTACCAGCGGATCATTTCCGTAGGTTAAGGCGATCCACTCCCTGGCGATGGCTTCCGGGCTTAATGTAAGGTCACTGGCCAGTCGTCCGAATCCGTAGAGATTGGCGGCTGCCAGATCGTTGCCGGTCCAGTTCCGGTCATTTCCCGTATTGGTCACGGCTGCGATACCGGTATTTTTGTTTCCGAAACACCGTCCGGAGATAATATCCGCAACAGTATCATTAGTTTCTCTGCAGTAAGTTCTAAAGTCCAGGATCTCCCGGAACATCGGCATCAGATAACACAGATCGATCTGCTGCCCGGTATATTCCTGGGCGATCTGTACCTCCAGCATCTCGTTGGTATGTTCCATACCTCCGAAGAGGGACGATACCCCTTCACGGATCTGAAAATCCATGGGACCGTTCTTCACCTGAAGGATCACATTCTCGCGGAAGGTTCCGTCCACCGGATGAAAGCTGTTATAGCCTGCACAGGCGCGGTCGGTTTTCGTATCTCTCCAGTCTTGCTGGCAGTTATAGACAAAGGCTCTCCAGATAATGCGGGCATCATACTTCTTCACGATATCCGCCAGCATATTGGCACCGTCGGCCTGGGTCCTGCCATAGGTAAAGGGACCGGGCCTGCCTTCAGAGTCGGCTTTTACCAGGAAGCCTCCCAGATTAGGGATCTTCCGGAAGATCTCATCCATCTTGCTCTCCCACCAGATCCCTACGCTGGGCTCCAAAGGATCCACGGTATCCATGCCGCCGATCTCCATGGGGGATGCATAATTGAGGCTCAGATACAACTTAATGCCATAAGCTCCGAAGATCCGGGCAATCTCCGCCACCTTCTCGAAATAGGTGTCGGTGATCAGGAGGGATGCCGCATTCTTTACATTGACGTTATTGATCACCACCGCGTTGATGCCGATGGATGCAATGAGACGGGCATACTGTCTGGTCCTGTCATCCACCAGGATCTCATTATCATCAAAAAAGAAGGAACGTCCGGAATATCCCCGCTCTATGCTGCCATCCAGGTTATCCCAGTGATTCAGCATACGGAGGGGGCAATCCGGTGTGTGGGTCACATCCAGTCCCTCCAGGGGCTGTTCCATGGCGATCAGGCGCAAAATATGGAAGGCTCCGTAGAGCACGCCCTTCTCATCTCCTGCGTGAAGATGCAGCTTGCCGTTGTGTTCTTCGATATGGTAGGTTTCTTCTCCCAGATCCAGCATTCTCCGGATGCTTAAGGTAGGAGCGGGATAATCCACACCGGCACTTTCCGCCGAACGGTCTGCCGATAATACAATGGGGATCACCCCCAGCATGGAGGCTGCACCCTTGGTCAGCTCCTCCAGTGCATTCTGGATCACGGGAAAGCTGTGTTCGTCGCTGAAATCAAAGACACTGATATTCTTAAACAGCGCCCCGTTTCCCATATCCTTTCGTCTGTTGTAATCCAGCCAAAGCTTTGTATAATTTTCTGCCATCATTTCCTCCAAACCGTAGCTTGTTAAAAAAACAGGCGGCCGCATAATGGGCCGCCTGCTGAACGATTATCTGCCTTCTGTTATTACATTTCTACCGTAAGGGCTGCCACCTGCTTACCGGTCAGTTTTGCACTACGGGTATCCGGCTGTTGATCGCCTACATAAACCGTAGCCTTACCAGTAGCATACTGGAATTCGCCCGCTTCGTCAAAGAGTCCGAAAGCTTCCTTCTTAAGGGCAATGGTCACTTCCTTCTCTTCACCGGCTTTCAGGGAAACTTTGGCGATTCCCTTAAGCTGTGCATTGGGTGTACCGTCCTGCTCAATCTTCACATAAGCCTGCAGGGTATCTACACCATCCATCTTACCGGTGTTGGCCACCCTGGCGGTTACCGTGATGCCCTCCTCCGTTAAGGAAGCGGAAGAAGCCTTCACATCGCGGATCTCAAAGCTTGTATAGGAAAGTCCGTATCCAAAGGGATACAGAGCTTCATTTTGCATATAACGATAGGTTCTGCCCTTCATGGAATAATCCGTAAACTCCGGTAATTCCTCGGAGGTACGATAGAAGGTAACCGGCAGCTTGCCTTCCGGATTGGCATCGCCAAAGAGCAGTCTTGCAAAGGCTCTGCCGCCCTGGGCACCGGGATACCAGCACTGCATGATGGCTGAAGCATGTTCGTCTGCATAGGGTACTGCCAGCGCACTACCGGATAATAAGGCCAGGATCACAGGTTTTCCGCTTGCCACTGCGATCTTAAGTACTTCCTCCTGCTCACCGGGAAGGTTCAGATTGGGCTTGTCGCCGCTGCCGAACTCATTGCCTGCATCTCCTTCTTCTCCTTCCAGATCTGCATCCAGACCCAGGCAAACGATGACCACATCACTGACTTCGCAGACGCCTTTCACTTCGGAAAGTCGATCGCTGCCCTTGCTCAGGCCGCTGATCCGGTCCTTGTACATGTGGCAGCCTTCGGATGTAAATACCCGAACATCCTCTCCCACATATTCCTGAACGCCTTCCGCAATGGTAAAATACCGGGAAGCCGTTCCTTCGTAGTTACCCACCAGAGCCTTCCGGCTGTTGGTATTGGGACCCACGATACCGATAGACTTATATTTACCCTTCTCCAACGGAAGGATTCCGTCATTCTTAAGCAGCACCATACATTTCTCTGCAACTTCCAGATTAAAATGCTGGTTCTCGTATGTATCCACCTGGGTATAATCCAGTGCATCGTAAGGATTCTCGCCCTTCTCGTCAAAGACACCCAGCTTCATACGGGTGGTGTAAAGATTGGTCAGTGCTTCATCCAGACGTTCTACGGATACTCTGCCTTCTTCTATGGCTTTCTTCATCAGCACAAACAGATCGCCGCAGTTGATATCGCAGCCGTTGTTCATGGCCATACTGATGGATTCGATCTCGTTGGCGGTTACCATGTGTCCCGTATGGAAGTCCTTGATGGCCCAGCAGTCGGAAACGACATGGCCTTCAAAGCCCCATTCCTCCCGAAGGATGTCCTTAAGAAGTGTTTTGGAACCACAGCAGGGCTCTCCGTTGGTACGGTTATATGCGCCCATGACCGCTTCCACCTTGGCTTCCTGTACCAGTGCTTTAAAGGCAGGAAGATAGGTTTCTCTCATATCCTGTTTGCTGGCTTTCGCATCAAAGCTGTGACGGATCCCTTCCGGTCCGGAATGTACCGCAAAATGCTTAGCACAGGCTGCCAGCTTCATATAACGGGCATCATGTCCCTGAAGACCCATAACAAATCTTACGCCCAGGCGGGATGTAAGATAGGGATCTTCACCCAGGGTCTCCTGTCCGCGGCCCCAGCGGGGATCACGGAAGATATTGATGTTGGGAGACCAGAAGGTCAGCCCCTTGTAAATGTCTCTGTCCTCATATTTGGACTGCATGTTGTACTTTGCGCGGCCCTCGGTGGAGATGGTATCTGCGATCTTCTCCATCAGATCCTCGTCAAAAGTAGCTGCCAGACCTACTGCCTGAGGAAATACGGTTGCAACGCCGGCACGACCAACCCCATGGAGCGCCTCGTTCCACCAATCATAGGCAGGTATGCCCAGACGTTCAATGGCAGGCGAATGGTTCACCAGCTGGGATACCTTCTCGTCCAGTGTCATCTTCCCCACAAGCGCAGCAGCTCGCTGACGATACTGGCTCAGTATTTCCTTGTTTTCTGAAAATTCCATACGTTAACCCCTTTTCCCTCTTGCGTTGTGTAACAATAACAACATTTTTCTACGCTTAGTATGAATTATATGTAATATTTCCTATAGAAACTTTTTATTCCTTGCGTATTTTTGTTCATTTTTTGCTATTATAGAAAAGGAGGGGAACCCTGCAACAATGTGTAGCGAATACTTGAGAAAATGAGGATTTGTCTATGATACCCCAGTTGGAAGGCACAAGAGAAACCATAAAATACGATCTGGTGAAAGGGATCCGGTTATACCGTAACCGGGAGGTGGAAGATTACCCTCTCCACTGGCATACCGCCCTGGAGATCATCGCTCCCATAGAAAGTGGCTATACCGCCATAATTGATAATCAGGTGATCGACTTCTTCCCCGGAGATATTCTCTTTATCCCGCCGGGGACCCTGCATCAGCTGAAAGCTCCCGCTACGGGCAGCCGCATCATCCTTCTGGCAGATTATTCCCTCATCGGCAATATTCCCGGGGTTGATTCCCTGTTTGCCGCGGTGAATTCCTCTACCCTGATCCGCAAGGCGGACAATCCGGAACTGGCGGATTATCTGAGCAAGCAGATCAACCATCTGTTTGAAGAATATGTAAATCACGACTCCTTCTGTGCAGCCCTGATCTATTCGGATCTCATCCGTTTCCTGGTGGCCATCGGAAGGGCGCACTTAGATACCGAGAGCAAATTCCCGGAAGCCACCAATGCCAAGCGTCATGAGTACATTCAGCGCTTTATGACCATCTGCGAATATATGACCCAGCACTGCGCCGAAGACCTGTCCATGGATGATCTGGCCAATCTGGCCGGCTTTTCCAGATTCCATTTCTCCCGGTTATTCAAGCAGTTCACCGGACTCAGCTGTTACGAGTACTTAACAAAATGCCGGATCGATCTGGCAGAACGCCTTCTGATCAATCCGGACTTATCGGTTACCGATGTGGCCATGCAGGCCGGTTTTAATTCACTGTCCACCTTCAACCGGATCTTCAAGACTGCCAAGAACTGCACCCCTACCGAATACAAGAAGATGAACAAAAATCATCATATGTGATCTAGTGCTCAAAGCGGAAGCTGTGAAGATCAAACTGACAACCGGGCAGGAAAATGAACGTCACTTTCTGTTTGCCCGTAACCTTGTTCAGGATAAAGGTCTTCTCTTCCGCTTTTTCTGTGGGCTCAAATTCCGCGATCTGGCGGATCTCTTCTCCGGTTTCTGCGTTTAAGAACCGCAGATGTACCGTATTCTTACCGCCCTGTGCCCGTCCCAGGATGGTCACTTTGGTGGTTCCCGTTTCCCCGAAATCCATTTCATCAAATTCCATGGAAACATTGTTGCCGATGCCGTAGATACCATCTTCCCGGCGTTCAAAGGTATCGCCGTAGAGAGCATCCGCTTCCAGGGCAGAAAGGCGCAGATAGGCTCTTTGCAGCTTCTCAAATACAAAGCCTTTGATGTGCATCTTATCAAACACTTCCAGGCTCAGGGTCTGAATTCCCCGAAGACGCGCGGGAAGTACATAGGTCTCTTCCTGATATACATTCCAGATAAAGGCTTTCTCATAGATTCCTTCCAGAAGGAGCTTTCCCCCTTCCGAAGGTTTCCCCTGATAAAAGCGGATCTTCTGAGGTTCGTTCCCCATGCTGAAAATGGGCAGAGTGATCCTGTCCGCCCCCACCGGGCCGAAATCCAGATTCTCGAAGGTCACCACCGTAGACTGCAATCTGGCCGTTGCGATCCCTTTCTCGTTGCCGCTGGTGATCTGTCCTTCTCCGCCCGTATACAGTGATCCGGACACGAAGGAATAGGGATCCAGCGTTGCTTTTCCAAAGCCCTGCACCGTAAATTCCAGCTGGGAAATGATGCGCACCTGATCCGTACCCGCTTTGGACATGACCCGCAGGTAGAATGCTCCGTCTCCCAGGGCACGCATGGTCACCCGGCTGCCTTCCGCCTCCAGAGACACCAGATTGGTCTCCACACCTTTGTCGTTCACCGCCCGGAAGATCAGCTCCCGGTCCTCCGCATCTTTCGGGAAAATGACAGCCTCTGCATGAAGTACCGGATGTTCTGCGGTAAAGCATCTTCCTTCCGGAGCGGAAAGCTCCACCTTACGCACCGGGATCTCATAGGCCTTCCCGTTTCGAATGGCATAATCCTTACATTCATCGATATATTCCGTCTGCTCCGTGCAGCGATCATAATATTCCACCGGATTATTCTCTTCCACGGCGGACAGGAAATTCAAAACCTTGGGTTCCATGTTCCTGGAGGTTACCGTAACCACCACGATGCCGCAGTCGTTGCCGGCTTCCAGGATGGCCAGAAGTTTTCCGTTAAAGAGACGCTTACTGGTCCCCTTATAGCTGTCCGTATCGGTGCTGTCGCCGTTATCCAGTCCCACCAGTCTGGCAGGGCCATCTACAAATACGTGTACCCGGTTGGAGGCATTCTCCACCGGATGCTCATCCTCATCCAGTGCAGAGATCTCCAGGAAGATCAGATCCCCGGGATGGTCAAACTTACCCTTGGAGGGTTTGACACAGATCTCGGCAGTATCCTTAAAGGAATGACGTACCTCCCGTGCCACTTCCCTGCCCTCTTCATCGGTGGCAATGGCCAGCAGTTCTCCCGGCTCATATTCCACTTGATAATCGGCGATGATATGGCTTCCTTCATTGACCTTATTGGTCAATTTCTGTTTTCCAAGGCTTTTCCCGTTTAAGAACAACTCCACGTAAGGAGCATTACTTACCACCCTTACATCAATGCTCTGACCCCTGTTAAAATCCCAATAAGGGAAGATGTGTACCATAGGGGCAGACTTTGCGTCTGTCCAGGCAGCTTTCCATACATAGTAAGCATCCTTGGGAAACCCTGCCGTATCGATCTGGCCAAAGTAGGAATTCTTGGTGTGATAGGGAGTAGGTTCTCCGATATAGTCAAATCCGCTCCATAAGAACTGCCCCATGGAAAAGGGCATATCCCGGTCCTGGGTCACGCAGGCTTCGTAGCTTACGGCACTCCAGCTGGTGGTGCTGTTCCCCAGAGAAGAACACTGTCGGTCATCCTCCGCCAGGATATTGGAAGATAAAGGGAAATGATATACCCCTCTGCTATGAACAATGGAGCTGGTCTCACTTCCGTAGATCACCCAGTCCGGGTGCTCCCTGTGATGCTCCTGATATAAGCGCTCGCCGTAGTTATAACCGGCCAGCTTTAAAAGGTCTGCACAGCTTTGCGCACCTTCCCATTGCATATAATTGGAACCTATGGTTACCCCGGCGTTCTTCAGGGGATCATGTAATTCCACCGCCTCTTTTAACTGTGCGGTGACTTCCCGTCCTCTTGCATCTGCGTGGGTATCATAGATCTCGTTACCGATGCTCCAGAAGATCACGCTGGGATGGTTACGGTCCCTGCGGATCCAGGCAGCCACATCCTTCTCATACCACTGCGGGAAGAATCGGGCATAGTCATAGGTCGTCTTGGGGCGCTCCCACATATCGAA
>JAIKYN010000364.1 GCA_024683155.1 Lachnospiraceae bacterium
GCCGTATAGGTAGTTTTACCGTTACGGCGGATCCCGGTAAGTTCAATATTGGCGATCTTATCCACACGATAATGGCGAAGCTCATCCTTCTCATCATCATAGGCGATCAGATAATAATTCTCATCATTCCAGAATAAGGACCAGGGTGAAACCTGGTAAATGTGGCCCTCTCTGCGGGGAACCAGTTTCTTATTCAGGTCCCATTCCATATATTGAAAACGGATCTGTACGTTCTCGTGAATCGCCCTGTGCAGATCATCCACCACGTAATATATACTCTCGTTCTCATTCTTGATCCGGTTGGATACAAACACCTGACGCTTTAAAGAACCGGCTTCTTCACTGCTCACCTGGCTCTCCAGCTTTTTGATCAGCTTGGCCGACTTATTACTGGTAATAAACCGGGAGGAAGACACCGCATCTACCAGGATCTTTAATTCCGGAAGCTCAAAATCCCGGCTTCCCAGATAATATCCCCCGTTGGTGCGGGAACTGTTGTAGATGATGTCGTAGCCAAAGTTATTCAGCTCTTCCACATCCGAATAAACGCTTTTCCGTTCACAACTGATGCCATAGCCTTCCAGACGCTCCAGAAGCTCTGCCATGGGAATAGGCTTTTGCTCGCTGGAATGCTCCTTCAGGATCTTCAGAATGTAATGGGTTTTTAACTTCTGATTCACGGATTTTGGCATATCATACCCCTCATATTAATGGCAACGGGAATCCTCCGAATGAGGGATTCCCCGGATAACTTTCAATTAATAGCAAACCGATCAATGATCCCAGTCATCCTCCTGCAGATCCTCTCCGTCCGCCGCCGTGGTGGCCAGCTTATCGCAGCGCTCGTTCTCCGGATGGCCGTCGTGCCCCTTCACCCACACAAAATCCACCTTGTGCGGTTTCATGGCTGCCAGAAGACGCTCCCACAGATCTACATTCTTAACCGGCTCCTTGCTGCTTTTCCGCCAGCCCTTCAGCTGCCAATTGTAGATCCACCCCTGGTTAAAAGCATCCACCAGATACTTGGAGTCAGAGGTCAGTACCACATGACAGGGTCTGGTCAGTCCTTCCAGCGCCACAATGGCCCCCAGTAGTTCCATCCGGTTATTGGTAGTCACCTTATAACCGCAGGAAAACTCTTTCTCATGGACCTGCCCTTTGCCGTCCCTAAACTGGATAATGGAACCATATCCCCCGGGCCCCGGGTTTCCTCTGGACGAACCGTCGGAATATATTTTTACTTCTGTTAAATGTACGTCACTCATATGTTTCCCGTTACTAAACTGTTCCGGCAGCATCCGCTCCCGGTCATTCTATATTTCCCGGACAGTCTATACTTCCGGCCACTTGCTTTCCTTCCGGTAAATGTCCGCCAGTTCCTGGGCTTTCCCTGTCAGTTCCTTGTCAAATCCCAGCTGTTCCAGCAAACGGATGGCATTCTGCGTATTGGATACGCCATCCGCCAGTTTATAATGAAATACCACATCGTTTCCTGCAAACTGTTCTTCAAAATGTTTATTGGCATAGACATCTTTCAGAAGGCCTTCCAGTTCCAGATCATGAGTTGCTACGATACTGGGGAACTGCTTTGCCGCAAAGGCACGAAGGATCTGACTGGAAGCCGCGATACGCTCCACCGTATTGGTGCCTCGCAGCACTTCGTCCACAAAGCATACCGGAAGCCCCGGCGCCTTATGGGTATCCACAGACAGCATCCGTTTAATGGAACGGATCTCTGCCATATAATAGCTTTCTCCCTCCTGAATGGAATCCTTCAGGGACATGGATGTAAATACATACGCCATCATGGTCTCAAAAGAGGTGGCGCAGGCGCGGTACAGCACCTGTCCAAACAACAGACTCAGAGCCATGGCTTTTAAAAACGTACTCTTACCACTGGCATTGGAACCGGTGATCAACGTGCCGTAATAAGGCGGTTCCATTCCAAAGGAATTCGGCACCGCATCCTTCACCAGCGGGTGGTATACATTATGCACGTTCATGGATTTTTCCAAATGATATTCCGGTACACAGGAAACAGGAAGACCTTCACGGAAGGAAGCCAGGGAAATATAAGCATCCAGTTTGCCCAGAACCGTATACAGACGATCCAGCTCTTCCTGCTTATTCTTGAGAACCTTCAACATGCCGTCCGCTTTGATCAGGTCCACATGAAACAGCATACGGGCAAAATCCAGCAGCATATCAATGGGATTCCCGCGGCCGGTGGCACTGTTCATGGAAGTTACCAGTACCGCTCCCCGTTCAAATCCTGCAAAAGCGGAAAGTGCCTCCTTAAGTTCCTGTTTTTCTGCCCCAAAAGCATCGGACGTCAGGACCTTCTCCACATCCTTGCCTTGCTTTAACATGCGTAGTACATAGGCAAAGCAGCTAAGATACGGCTGAATCCGGTTCTTTTCCTTCAGATAGTTGCTGACGCAATATGCCGCCCAGATCACCAGTGCCGTAAGACCGATGGCCGGTGCAAAGAAAGACAGAATGATCAGCATGATATAAATGGGAATATAACAAAGATGTACAAAGGCCGGCGTAAAAAACACCTGCTCCAGCTTCGTTACATGATCGTACAAAGAATACTTGCCGCTTTTGCCGATCTTATAAAACAAAAGCTGCAGGGAAAGGCGCTGCTGCTCATCATCACAAAGCGCCTGTAATTTACCATCCCTCTCTTTGAGTTCCTCCACCGAATACAAGGGTGCGCGCAGCAGATGATACAGATAGCTTTCGCCTGCGGAAGAACCCGTCTGATCCATCAGAAGGAACATGCGATCCAGATCCAGGTCGTTCCAGGTAATATCATCCACTCCGTAAGTAACCGGATGATTCTCATAATATTTCCGGGCAGTCTCTTCCGGTACAGGGTGGGTATTCTTTTTCTTTAACGCTTCATCACGGTCGGTAATACTTCGTCCGAAGCTTTCCCGAAAAGATGCTTTTAATCTGGCATCTTCCCGCTTGTTCTGGTTCGATCCGGCAATAAAGATCGCCAGGAGCACCAGCACAAAACAACCGATAAAAATCAGGTTTTCCATATATTCGTCGTATCCTTAGTTGGTTTGGGTCTGAACCTTATCCTTCAACAGTTCAATGGGTGCACCGCAGTGCGGGCAGGATTCGTGACGGCCGTGAAGATAGATACCGCCGCAGTAGTTACAACGATCTTCCACTTCATGCTCGGATACCTGAATACCTCTTTCATGGGCCTTATTGATCCAATCCTGTGTCTGCTTCCGGTCACTTCTAAGGCTAAAGAAGCAAACAATATCGATAAACAGTATAACCCCGATAAAGAAGATACCTGCCAGGAAACATTCCATATCAAAATGGCGTTCGCCCATATGCAGATCCGTCAGTGTCTGGGTGAAGGATTTGGTAACCGCATCCCCGAAGGTGCAATCATTTTGAGAAAGATATTTATGGAATAAGCTGTTAAAGCCACTGGTCACTTCTTCGGATAAAATGGAATCGGTATAATCTCCCTGCATGCCTTCCCAGTACCAGTCTACAAAATCAGGGTCCGGATTCTCCGGCTGGGTATAAACGATCAGCCAGTGCTTCTCATCATCAAACTGATTGACATACAGATCGTAAGCATAGTTTTCCAAAGACGCATAGGTTCCCTCCCAAGCACTGTTGTAATCCGTGATCAAAGAAGGGGTAACACCGGTCTCCTGGCTGAACCTTGTAAACTCCTGAATGATGGCATCCTTCTCCCCATCGGATAACATACCGATGCGGTCATCCACGATGATGGTGGGCGTATAGTCTATGGCAATGGGCTCAAGCTTATCAAAAGCCCAGATGATCATGAAAATACCATAGATCAAAAAGAACAGGGAAATAACGCTGACAATGATAATGGATGAAGTCTGGTTGACCTTATCCTGCACATAGCGATAACGAATACCGGTGGGTGTATAGAATGCATAACGACTATATCCCCGTCTGGCAGTGGTAGAATAAATATCCTGTTCCGTACGGGCTCTGGTACCGCTGCTTCCTCCTCCGGAATAAGATCCTCCGTGAGAACCCGATGAATGAGAGCCTCCTCCTGATGAATGTGGCATAGTCTAATACCTCTCTATATTTAATGGTCGTCTGTCAGCAGCTTTCCCGATACCGAAAAATACCACCAACAGTATTCATTTTACCATGAACCGGCCACGGTAACGAATGGAAATATAAAATATCTATAAAATCCCTTGCATAATCAAAAATATATGGTATTATGATTTTGCTCGATTATATTTTACACAATTTATTTTCCGGTTGATCAAAGGTGAAACGTACATAGATCAGAAAGGTTTGCAATGAAGAAAAAGATCAAATATATCCTCCTTGGACTGGTAGTTCTTCTGCTGGTAACGGATATCCTGGCCGGCAATTATCTGGTAACCTTTGCCATTGCCCGTAAGGACGGAGTCAATTCCAAAGTAGCTCCCACCCCGGTCACTCAGACAGATGCGGAAAAGATCATTGATGATAATGTAAAAAGACTCTATGAAGATCTGGATACCTGGCAGGAAGCTTCCTTAACTTCCACCGAACAGATCACCTCTCATGACGGTCTGAACCTGGTAGCGGATTATTATGAAACCGCAAGTGAA
>JAIKYN010000026.1 GCA_024683155.1 Lachnospiraceae bacterium
AGCCATGATCCTGGATTCTTTACTCTTAAAATTGATCCCGTCTACATTACCGTTCACCAGGCAGTCTTTGGCCATATTCCGATCTGCACTGCCCCGCAGGATCTCGATCACAAGGTCGATGACGTTGCAGGCTTTGATCAGGCCTTCCTGAACTTCCTTCTTTTCCTGCTCTTTTTTCAGTAAGGTATTATACTTACGGGTATTGATCTCATACTGGAAATCACAGCTTTCCTTGATGATCTGCTGCAGAGAAAGAGTCTCCGGTCTGCCATGATTAATAGCCAGCATATTTACACCAAAGGTATCTTCCAGCTTGGTCTTGGAATACAGAAGGTTCTTAAACGCTTCCACATCCGCACCCTTTTTCAGCTCTATGACGATACGGATGCCTTCCTTGGAAGACTGGTTGGAAATATCCACGATATCGTGGGTCTTCTGGGATTCGGACAGATCCGCCACATCGGACAGGAATTTGGAAATGTTGTTGCCGATCATGGTGTAAGGGATCTCGGTGATGACCACATTGGTACGGCCTCCCTTAAGCTCCTCCACTTCCACCTTGCCACGGATCTTTAATTTACCGGAACCGGTCTCATAGATGGATAAAAGTTCATCCTTGTTGGTGACGATACCACCGGTAGGAAAATCCGGTCCCTTCACATATTTCATCAGTTCCCTTGTGGTCAGGGAAGGATTCAGCATATAAGCCTTGGTGGCATCGATCACTTCTCCCAGATTATGGGTAGGCGTACTGGTAGCCATACCGACGGCGATACCCTCGGAACCGTTCACCAGGAAGTTTGCGATCTTAACCGGAAGAACACCGGGTTCCTTCTCGGTCTCATCAAAGTTAGGAAGAAAATCCACCACATCTTTATCAAGGTCCGCAAGAAAAGCTTCTTCCGTAATGGGAGCCAGTCTTGCTTCCGTATAACGCATGGCAGCGGCGCCGTCTCCTTCAATATTGCCGAAATTACCGTGTCCGTCAACCATCGGCTGCATCTTCTTGAAATCCTGGCTCATGACTACCAGGGAATCGTAAATGGAAGAATCACCGTGGGGATGGAACTTACCCATGGTATCACCTACGATACGGGCACTCTTACGGAAGGGCTTATCGGAGCGGATCCCCAATACTTCCATATCGTATAAAACTCTTCGTTGAACCGGCTTCAGTCCGTCTCTTACATCCGGCAAAGCTCTTGCAATGATAACGCTCATGGCGTAATCAATATAAGATTTCTGCATGATCTCAGAATATTCTGAAGTTATGATCCTGTCATCCATGTACTATATACCTCAAATCTATACGTCTAAGTCCGCATCGGTGGCATGCTTGTAGATAAATGCCTTTCGAGGCGGAACATCGGTACCCATGAGCATTCCGGTCACTTCGGAAGCCATACGGGCATCGTCGATCTCAACCTTACGCATCAAACGTGTATTGGGATCCAATGTGGTTTCCCACAGCTGCTCTGCATCCATTTCTCCCAGACCTTTGTATCGTTGCAGGGTGAAAGGCCCCTTATGATTCTTGCGGTACTTCTCAAGCGCCGCATCATCATACAGGTACTCTTCCTGCCCTCTGGAAGGCATGGCTTTATAAAGAGGCGGCATGGCGATATATACATGTCCCTCATAGATCAGATCCGGCATGAACCGGTAGAATAACGTCAGCAGCAAGGTGGAAATATGGGCACCGTCCACATCGGCATCGGCCATGATGATGATCTTATCATAGCGAAGCCTGGAGATATCAAAATCATTGCCGTATCCTTCGGAGAAACCGCATCCGAAGGCATTGATCATGGTTTTGATCTCGGCGTTGGCAAGGACCTTATCGATGCTGGCCTTTTCCACATTGAGGATCTTACCGCGAATAGGTAAAATGGCCTGATACATACGGTTTCTTGCCATCTTGGCGGAACCGCCCGCAGAATCACCCTCTACGATGAAGATCTCGCACTTGGAAGCATCCTTGGACTCGCAGTTGGCCAGTTTTCCGTTGGAATCAAAGGAAAACTTCTGCTTGGTCAGCATATTGGTCTTGGCTTTTTCTTCTGTCTTACGGATCTTGGCAGCCTTCTCGGCGCAGCCGATGACAGACTTTAAGGTCTCCAGATTCCGGTCAAAGTAACGCGTGATCTCATCACCGGTGATCTTGGCAACCACCTTGGCCACATCCTGATTATCCAGCTTGGTCTTGGTCTGACCTTCAAACCGGGGATCGGGATGCTTTACGGAAACCACCGCCGTCATACCGTTACGCACATCCGCGCCGGTAAAGTTCACATCCTTATCCTTCAATATGCCCAGTTCACGGGCATAACTGTTGATCAATGTAGTAAACTGAGTCTTAAAACCGGTCAGGTGGGTACCACCTTCCACGTTATAGATGTTGTTACAAAAGCCCAGTACGTTCTCATGGAATTCATTCACAAACTGGAACGCAACCTGTACTTCAATACCGTCCGCTTCCCCTTCGTAATAAACCACATCATGGACCGCTTCCATATTGGCATTCATCTCCTTGATAAAGCCAATGATGCCTTCCGGCTCATGGAAGGTCTCCTCGTCAAAAGGCTCCACCCGCTTATCCACATAATGAATGGTCAGCCCGGGATTTAAATAAGAGGTCTCATGAAGACGGCTCTTGATATCATCTTCCTTAAACCGTGTCTTCTCAAAAATGGTAGGATCCGGAAGGAAATTAATGGTTGTTCCCGTCTCCCTGGTCTTACCGATGGCCGGTAATAAGCCCTTGGAATCCAAAGCCTGTGTGGGGATGCCTCTCTCGTAAGAATCTTCGTAAACCTGTCCGCCGGTCTTAATGGTGACCTTCATATAGGTGGACAGGGCATTTACAACGGAAGAACCTACACCATGAAGACCACCGCTGGTCTTGTAGGCTTCGTTATCAAATTTACCTCCCGCATGGAGGGTGGTCATAACGATACGTTCTGCAGGAAGTCCCTTGGCATGCATCCCTACGGGAATACCACGACCGTTATCCTTCACGGTACAGGAACCGTCTGCTTCCAGGGTGACATGGATCTGGTCACAGAAACCGGCCAGATGCTCATCCACTGCATTATCTACGATCTCGTATACCAGATGATTCAAACCTCTGGTGGTAACGGAACCGATATACATTCCCGGGCGTACCCGGACCGCTTCCAGTCCCTCCAGGACTGTGATACTGGAAGCGTCATACTTTGCTGCACTACTCATAAATACCTCGTTTTGCCCCATAAAACATACTGACGGGGATACTTACACAGAAAACATTTTACCATATATATTGTGTTTTTCAAACAGAAAATACACAGTATGTTGTGATACTTCGGTCACATAAAAAAGGACCTTACAAGATATCTTACCTCTTGTAAAGTCCCATAAAACTCTCTCTGACGAACAGATACTGATCATTCCCGTAACAGCATCCTATATCGCAGCACAGGATCTTTTAACAGTATCAAAAAAATTACAGCACAGGATCTTGTAATAATATCAAAAATATTACAGCACAATCCCCAGATCTTCCATCTCATCGGGAAGCATCATGGAAGAAGCCACCGCCAGTGCACCCGGTCCGATATGACAGCTTACGGATAAGCTTAAAGGATCCACGTCTTCCACTGTAACACCGGGGAACGCCGCTTCGATCTCCTGCTTAAAGAGCTGTGCACCTTCATAGTTTTCCGTATGGGCGATATAAAGATGGGTATGAGGCTTAACGCCCTCTTTTTCACCAAAACGGTTCTCAAAATCGCTCTTCATGGCGCTGATCATAATGGTCTTGGCCTGATTGATGGTTCTTGCCTTTGCAAATGCATCCAGCTTTTCGCCCTGGATCTGAAGCACCGGTTTTAACTTCAGTAAAGTACCCAGTGCTGCAGCTGCCGGAGTGATACGTCCGCCCTTTTTCAGATAATACAAGGTGTCCAGCATGATATAGATACTGGAATCAAACTTATGATCCGTCAGGATCTTTTTAATATCCGCTGCACTATAGCCCTTGGCAGCCAGACGCTGGGCATCCCGGATGGAAGCCTTCATGGTAACGGAAATACGCTGATTGTCCACTACCTGTACCTTTCCGTCATATTCCTCAGCCAGCATCATGGCAGACTGACAGGATCCGGACAGACCGCTGCTCATGGGAATGTGAACGATCTGATCATGATCCTTCAAGATCTCATCCCACAATTTCATAACCTGCTCAGGGGAAGGCTGGCTGGTACGAATATCGTCGCCACCCTTTAATTTCTCGTAAAACTGCTCCTGGGTCAGATTGATATCTTCAAAAAATTCCTGATCTCCAATGGTAAAAGGCATAGGCAGGATAAAGACACCCATTTCCTTTGCTTCTTTTTGCGTAATCCCACTGTTGCTATCAGAAACAACCGCTACTTTACTCATTGCTCCCTCCAAAGATACTATCTTATGAATGCTCTCTCACAAGAAATAATTATATCGGTTGCCATGAACGAAAGCAAACACCATTTTTTACACAATGGGGTCAAATGTCCATTGTCCATTGCGGTTTATGCAATCACGGGCATCCAGCAGCACCTGGGAATCCGTAATGATATCTCCCAGACGGAAGGCCAGATCACCGCTTTGCCTCTCTCCGAACAGTTCTCCCGGTCCCCGGAGGCGCAGGTCTTCTTCCGCGATATGGAAACCGTCGTTACTGTTTTTCAGAACCCCAAGTCGCTCCCCGGCTGCCGCTTCTTCATCGGAAGCCATGAAAATACAGTAGGACTGGTCATCGCCCCGTCCTACCCGGCCTCGAAGCTGATGGAGCTGTGCCAGACCGAAATGTTCCGCATTCCGGATCACCATTACCGTAGCATTGGGCACATTGATCCCCACTTCGATCACCGTAGTGGAAACCAGAAGATCGATATCCTTCGCGGCAAAAGCTTCCATCACCCGGGTCTTTTCCGCCGGTTTCATCTTCCCGGTAAGCGTGCCGATACGAATGGTCTCCGGAAGGAGATTCTTCAGTTCCCGGGCATGATCCTTCACATTTTTAAGCCCGGAATCATCCTCATCATCCCCTTCGATCATGGGACAGATCACATAGACCTGATGACCGGCCTGAATTTCTTTTACCATGAAACGTAAGGCCGTATCCGAATACCCGGGACCTACCACCGCATTTTTAATAGGTTTACGACCACCCGGCAGTTCATGAATGGCACTGATATTTAAGTCTGCATATAAGATCATGGCCAGCGTCCGGGGAATGGGTGTCGCACTCATGACCATGATATGAGGCTGTTCCTGGCTTTTTCCGGCCAGCGTATCCCGTTGCCGTACGCCAAAGCGGTGCTGCTCATCGGTGATCACAAGGCCCAGCTTATGATAGGCAACCGACTCCTGGATCAGTGCCTGGGTACCGATGATCACATTGGCTTCACCGGATGCAATATCTGCATAGATTTCCTTACGGATCTTACCCTTAACAGAGGACGTAAGGAGCACCGGGTGAATGGCCAGATGATACTGTTCCTTCATACGGATGAGATCTTCAAAATGCTGTCTTGCCAGCACTTCCGTAGGTGCCATCATGGCAGACTGATAACCGTTGGCCGCCGACATGATCATGGAAAGAAAGGCCAGGATCGTCTTACCGCAGCCCACATCTCCCTGGATCAGCCGGTTCATCACGTATTTTCCTTCCAGATCTTCCCGGATCTCTGCCCAGGCTTTCTTCTGCCCGTTGGTCAGTTTATAGGGAAGCGCCTCCAGGAAACGCACTGTGTCCGCCGTCTCGATCATGGGGAAATGATTGATATATCGGGTGTTGGAATCCTTCAGCTCCAGTACACCGTTTAAAAATTCATAGAATTCATTAAATACGATCCGCCGTCTGGCCTGCTGATACATCTCATCGGAATCCGGAAAATGGATCTGATATAAAGCTTCGGAAAGCGGCATCAGATGATAATGCTCCCGTTCCTTTACAGACAATGTGGAGGTATAGTCCACCACTTCTTCCAGCGTATCTCTATAGCCGGTAAGAACCGTTTTAATCGTCTTTCGAAGGAACTTATTACTGATCCCCTGGGTCAGGGAATAGATGGGCCACATCCCTTTTTGCAGCTGATCATATTCATCCTGCGAGAAAATGAGCGGCTGTTCCATGACACGCCCCTGCTTTACTTTACCGTACAGGATATAGCGCCGTCCGGCCATGAGCTGCTTCTTTACATACGGCGTTCGAAAATAGGTGACCTTCATCCTTCCGGTTTCATCGCCAGCCTGAAACGAGGTAATCTGCATTCCCTTGGCACGGAAGTCCGTAGGTTTTCCGATGATCGCCACGCAAACCGCCTGCTTTTTATCCACAGCCAGCTCCGCCACCGGTGTAGGATGGGGATAGATCTCATATCGGCGGGGATAATATTCCACCAGGTCAAAAACGGTATAAAGATCTAATTTATGACAGGAAGCGGCGGTTTTTTCACCGATTCCCTTTATGGATTCAATGGAAATATCCGATAAAGCAGATTTCATAATACCTCTTCGTCTTTGCGTTTACGGACTGTAGGGAAAGCAGCATTGATCTTATGAAAACAAGGGCAGCTTTCATCGTGATCGTTAATGATCCCGCAGGCCTGCAGATGAGAATAAATCGTGATCTCCCCTACGTATTTAAAACCCCGCTTTTTTAAGTCTTTACTGATCCGTTTGGATAAACCGTTGCTCACCGGGATCTTGCCGGTGGCTTTGTTATGCCCCTGATACAAAATGGTCTTGTTGCCGGAATAACTCCAGAAATAATTACACAAGGATCCGAAC
>JAIKYN010000129.1 GCA_024683155.1 Lachnospiraceae bacterium
AATCTGCCCGGTGTCTACAGGACGAAAAAGAAGAACGGGCAGGTTTATTATCGTACCTCCATTACCTATCGGGGAAAACACATCAGCCTGGGGAGCTTTTCCACCGAGAAAAAAGCGGGGCGCTGTTATGAAGAAGCAAGAGAACTCATTAACAGCAAGACGCTGGAAATCAGCGATTATAATGGGAAATATGCCATCCCTTTTGATAAATGGGTTTCTATTTTGAATTTCAAAGTCAATAATCTTTATTCCTCCAATCCCATCTTTATCCGGAAACGGTTTTTCTTTTATTATCTTACGCCTAAAAAAGTGCTTACCTTCGATATGGATGATCTGTTCTATTTCAGCTCGCACAAGATCATGGAACGGGGAAAGCATCTGTTTGTAGATGATTTCGGTGTGCAGACCTCTCTTCAGAGCCGGTTCCATATCCAGCCTTATGCTGTGGAAGGGAAGGACTATGTGTTCCGGAACGGCGACAATCTGGATTACCGGTATGAGAATCTGGAGATCATTAATCCTTATTTTGGCGTGCGCAAGGAGATGAAGGGGGTTCAGACGGCGTACCGTGTAACCCTGCATGAGAGAAGTACCTTACTGGTAGGCGTCTATGAAGACCTGACCACAGCGGCCATTGCCTATAACAAAGCGGTGGATATTCTTAAGAAAAACGGTTGTACCAAGGAGTTCCAGGAGAACTTCCTGGAGGGGATCTCTCCGTCGGTTTATGCAGACATCTATTCAAAAGTAAAGATAAGAAAGTCGATTTATCAGCGAAAATTCAGCAACTAGGCTATAGGAAATTATGTATAAATATGTTATCATTACGGTTGCTTTAGAGTTTACAGGAAGGACTTAAAAACCATGAATTATACAAGTACCAGAAGTAAAGAGACCAGTATTTCCGCTTCGCAGGCCATTCTTAAGGGAATCGCTCCCGACGGAGGACTGTTTGTTCCCGAATCCATTCCGGCCATGGACTTTACCTTAAAGCAGATCGCTGCCATGAGTTATCAGGAACTGGCATATGAAGTCATGAAGCTGTATCTTACGGATTTCACCGAAGAGGAGCTGAAGAACTGTATTGCCAATGCTTACGATTCCAAGTTTGATACCGAAGAGATCGCACCTATGGTTTCTGCGGATGATACCTATTATCTGGAGCTGTTTCATGGTAAGACCATTGCCTTTAAAGATATGGCACTTTCCATTTTGCCTCATCTGCTGACCACTGCCGCAAAGAAGAATCACATTTCCAATGAGATCGTGATCCTTACGGCAACCAGCGGCGATACGGGAAAAGCGGCTCTGGCAGGTTTTGCCGATGTACCCGGAACCCGCATCATCGTGTTCTATCCCAAGAACGGTGTAAGCCCTGTGCAGGAAAAGCAGATGATCACGCAGAAGGGGGACAATACCTACGTGGTAGGGATCAGCGGTAATTTCGATGATGCCCAGACCGGCGTTAAGAAGATGTTCGGAGATGCGGCTCTGGCGGAAGCCATGAATGCCGGCGGTTTCCAGTTCTCCTCCGCTAATTCCATCAATATCGGACGACTGGTTCCCCAGATCGTATATTATTTCTATTCCTATGCACTGCTTCTTCGTAACGAAGAGATCGAAGAGGGAGAGAAGATCAACATCACCGTTCCCACCGGTAACTTCGGTAACATCCTGGCTGCTTACTATGCCATGAACATGGGTCTTCCGGTGAACAAGCTGATCTGTGCTTCCAACGAGAACAAGGTTTTGTTTGACTTCTTCGGATCCGGTGCCTATGACCGTAATCGTGAATTTATCCTGACATCCTCCCCGTCCATGGATATCCTGATCTCCTCCAATCTGGAGCGTCTGATCTATCGGATCGCAGGGAATGATGCGGAACAGAATAAGAAATTTATGGGCTCTCTTTCTTCCGACGGTAAGTATGAGATCACCGAAGCCATGCGGAAGGGCTTATCGGATTTCTACGGAAACTATGCTTCCGAAGCAGAGACTTCAGCCACCATTAAGCGTATTTATGATGCCTGCGGGTATGTCATCGACACCCATACCGCAGTTGCAGCAGCAGTATATGACAAGTATCGCAAGGAGACGGGAGATACCCACAAGACCGTCATTGCTTCCACGGCATCGCCTTTTAAGTTTGCAAGAAGCGTAATGTGTGCCATTGATCCTTCCCTGGAGAAGATGGCAGACTTTGATCTCATCGATCGCCTGTCCGAGACGGCCAATGTTGCAGTTCCTGCAGCCATTGAAGAGATCCGTACCGCACCCGTTCGTCACAACACCGTTTGTGATACGGCAGATATGGAGAAGACCGTTCGTTCCATTCTCGGTATTTGATCGGTAGTGCTATTGTTCGGACCGGTTTTTTAGCCGGTCCGTTTGTCAGGAGTAAAATACATGCAAGCATTTGATTTTTTTGATATTTTTCTGATCATCATCGGCGTATACGTACTGGTTGTAGTCTGTACCATGAAAGCAACCGGTAAGCTGTCCAACAACATGCTGGTGGGCCGCAATGTAAAGATCGAAACAGCAAGAGATCCCAAGGGATTTATTGATGCCATCTTTAAGAAGACCATTATCTGCGGGATCGCCAATATTGTCTGCGGATGTGCGGATTTCATCAACGTAACGCTGCTTGGCGGGATCTGGTGGTTCAAGATACCGGTAATGATCGTATACGTGATCGTCATGGTCTGGTATACCAAAGAGTCGGGTAAGGCCCAGCAGGACTTCCTGATGTAAAAGAAAAGAGGCGTAGGAAAATGGAAAACAAAACGATCAAAGGAAGACTTTCGCTTCTCAGAGCGGAGATGAAAAAGAAAAAGGTGGATTTCTATCTGATCCCCACCGATGATTATCATGGTTCCGAGTATGTAGCGGACTATTTTAAAGTGCGCGAGTATTTCTCCAACTTTACCGGGGACAACGCTACACTGGTTGTCAGTCAGGAGGAGGCCGGTCTCTGGACCGACGGACGGTTCTTCATTCAGGCAGAAGGCGAACTGGCAGGAACCGGTGTCACCCTGTTTCGCATGGGAGAAGAAGGCGTTCCCACCCTTCCGGAGTACTTACTTAAGAATACGAAGAAGGGAAATGTAGTTGCTTTTGATGGCAGATGCATGGACGCTGCAACCGGCCTGGGGCTTGAGCAGCTTCTTACCGCCAGGGGTGTGACCATTTCCTATGAACAGGATATTGCATCTCCTTTATGGAAAGACCGTCCGGCGCTTCCCTGCCATGATATTTTTGTTTTACCCGATGACCTTGTAGGTAAGAGCTTAAAGACCAAGGTTTCCGATGTGCGCAAGCAGATCAAAAAAGCCGGAGCATCCGCTCTGTTACTGTCCAAGCTGGATGATATCATGTGGCTTTTAAATATCCGCGGTCTGGATATCGAATGCAATCCCGTGGCATTATCCTACCTGTTTCTTACCAAGGATGCCATTCATTTATTTGTACAGAAGAAAGAAGTCAATAAGAAGGTTGCCCGTTTCCTTAAGGACAATGCCGTAACCCTTCACGAATACGATGAGATCCTTCCCTTCTTACAGGAAGTAACGGTGAAAGGAAAGATCTTCCTGGATCGCAGATGTGTGAATTATGCACTGTATAAGGCAGCTGCGGCCAAAGCAGAACTGGTGGAGGGTAAGAATCCCACCGAACTGATGAAGGCCATTAAGAACGCCACCGAGTTAAAGCATCTGAAGGAGACCTACATTCGCGACAGCGCAGCCCTTACCAAGTTTATCTACTGGGTAAAGAAGAACGTTGGAAAGCGGGAGATCACGGAAATGAGCGCAGCGGCGCATCTGGATCACCTGCGGGAAAAACTGGAAGGATTCATTGAATTATCCTTCCCCACCATCAGCGGATACGGTGCCAATGCGGCAATGATGCATTACGCAGCAACACCGGAGCATGATGCCAAGGTAAAAACGGAAGGCATGCTGCTGGTAGATTCCGGCGGAACCTATTTCGGAGGCACCACCGATGTGACCAGAACCATTGTGGTTGGCCCTGTGACCGAGCAGATGAAGGAGCATTTCTCCAAGGTCGCTGCCGGCTGCTTACAGCTTTCTGCCGCCAAATTCCTTTACGGCTGTACCGGACGGAATCTGGATATCCTGGCAAGACAGCCCCTTTGGGATATGGGCGTGGACTATAAATGCGGCACCGGCCACGGTGTGGGATACATTTTAAATGTTCATGAAGGTCCCCAGAACATTCGCTGGAGATATACCGGCAATATGGTGGAAGCGGTGCTGGAAGAAGGCATGATCGTTTCCGATGAGCCCGGTGTTTACATCGAGGGAGAGTACGGGATCCGTACCGAGAATATCATTCTGGTGCGCAAAGCCGAGAAGAACGGTGACGGCCAGTTTATGAAGTTCGACCAGCTGACCTATGCACCCATTGACCGGGAGGCACTGGATAAGAAATATCTCACCGAGAAGGATGTGGAGCGGATCAATGCTTACCACAAGGAGGTCTATAAGAAGATCTCCCCGTTCCTGACCATCGATGAGAAAGAGTGGCTGAAGGAAGTCACCAGACCCTTATAATGTATTGGATTTAAAAGAGGTTATTATGACGCAACAGGTTGTAAATGATTCACAGACAAACGGCGCCATCGCGGAGGTCCAGCATAAACACTGGACCTTCCGTTATGTCATGGTGTTTGCATCTTACTTTACGGTATTTTGTTCCATCCATTCCTACGCATCCATTTATTTGCTGGACCGGGGATTTAATAACAGCCAGATCGGTATTTTGCTTGCCATCGCCAATATCATTTCGGCTCTGATCGGCCCTGTGGTTGCCGGTAAGATCGATAAGAAGCAGATGACCAACATCGGCGCCTCCAAGGTGATGTGCGGAATGATCCTGGTGTTGTCCGCAGTTCTCTATGCGGCACAGGACTCCTTCGTTGCAGTATTTGCCATCTTCGGCATCCTGTATCTGCTGCACATGATCTATCAGTCCCTGCTCATTGCCCTTAGCTTTGAATACAACAAGAAGGGCTGCAGCATTATGTTTGGCTTTGGAAGAGGCATGGGATCGGTGGCATCCGCCCTGACCAGTCTGTTTCTCGGCCAGATGTTAAACTACATCGTTCCTGCACAGCTTCCGGTATTTTTCCTGATCTTTGCAGCCTTTAACCTGCTTTGCATGTTGTTGTTCGTATCAAGGAGCGAGCGCCGGATCCTGTCTCAAGTAAATGAGGATCTGCGTACGGCCTCTCAGGAAGGAGAATTTCACGATAATTTCTTCTCCTTTGTGAAGGCATATCCCAAGTACTGCATCTTCCTGCTGGCGGTGATGTGTTTCTTTTTTGAACACAACCTGGGCAATGATTTCCTCATTCAGATCCTTCGTCCCATCGGCGGTAAGGAAAGTGATATGGGAATCGCCTTCTTTATTGCAGCCATGCTGGAGCTTCCGGTGATGAGTGTATTTGCCAAAGTGGCCAAGAAGATCGATGTAGGCATCCTTCTGAAAGTATCGGCGGTTTTCTTTGCCGTCAAGGGTGCGATCCTTATGTTTGCCACTAACATGGCGGGTGTATATTTAAGCGAATGTATGCAGATCTTTGCCTATGCCATTATCACACCGGGTGCGGCGTATTACGCCACGGCTAAAATGAGTCCCCAGGATCAGGTAAAAGGGCAGACCTACTTTAACTGCTGTATCACCATCGGCGGTGTATTCTCCAGTCTGATCGGCGGACGACTGCTGGATGTATACGGAACCATGGTCATGCAGGGGGTAGGACTGGGAGTTGCCATCCTTGGCATTATCCTGGTCTTTATCGGTGTTGAGAAAGTGGGAGATACATCTGCTGCAAACTGATCGGCATTTAAGAGGTTGTGCCGGGGGCCCCGGGGCATCCTTACCCCTTACAATTGCCATAAATACGCCAAAGTATTGATTTTATGAGATTATTTGTTATAATATAGTTACCTGGAGTGTTGATCCTGTCATTTTTGAACCTACAAATACTTTAAAACGGGATTCCTACATTGTCATTTGGATGTCAGGCCTTCCGGACCAACTGGTTCAGGCAGAGGAAGACAGAAATCTGGCTGCGGTTGCCCACCTAGCTTAGCTAGGAGTCAAAAAGCGGGAACAACATGTCTGGGTTTGTTTGTGTAAAAAAGCATGGATGGTGCAGGAAACTTCTTATTTTCCTTCAGAGAACGGAGGTCATCGGCTGGAAGCCTCCCGGGTTCAGATAAGAAGCCAGATTCACACCGGAGCTGCGTGGCTGAAGGAGATGACTTCTGAGTAGGCTGCGCCGTCATAAGAGCGTTATTCTTTTTGAGTGTCCGGATATTTTCCGGGAAACAGGGTGGTACCGCGGTAATGATTCGTCCCTAGTATGCAGTTGTTGCATATCAGGGACTTTTTTATATTCAAATGGAGGTTTTATATGATTAAGGAAACACTGGAAGCCATTCAGGCACAGGCACTGAAACAGATCAGTGAATCAGACGGCCTGGATAAGCTCAACGAAGTCAGAGTTAATTTCCTTGGCAAGAAGGGTGAATTAACAGCTGTACTCAAAGGAATGAAAGACGTAGCACCGGAAGATCGCCCCAAGGTCGGTCAGCTGGTGAACGAAACCAGAGCCCAGATCGAAGAGGTTCTGAAAAATGCACAGGATAAGATGGAACGCATGGCAAGAGAAGCAGCCATGAAGAGCGAAGTCATTGACGTTACCCTTCCTGCAAAGAAGAACAACGTGGGACATCGTCATCCCAACTCCATCGCACTGGAAGAGATCGAGCGGGTATTCATCGGTATGGGCTACGAAGTAGTGGAAGGCCCGGAAGTGGAATACGATTATTACAACTTTGAAGCCCTGAATATTCCCGATGGACATCCTGCCAAGGATGAACAGGATACCTTCTATGTGACTAAGGATATCCTTCTTCGTACCCAGACCTCCGGTTGTCAGGTACATGAGATGGAAAAAGGCCGTCTGCCCATTCGTATGATCGCACCCGGAAGAGTATTCCGTTCCGATGAGGTAGATGCCACCCATTCCCCTTCCTTCCATCAGGTAGAAGGCATGGTTGTGGATAAGGACATTACCTTCTCGGATCTTAAGGGAACGCTGGCACAGTTTGCCAGGGAGATGTTCGGAGAAAACACCAAGGTAAAGTTCCGTCCTCATCATTTCCCGTTCACAGAGCCCTCTGCGGAAATGGATATCAGCTGCTTTAAGTGCGGCGGTAAGGGATGCCGTTTCTGTAAGAATGAAGGCTGGATCGAGATCTTAGGATGCGGTATGGTGCATCCCCACGTTCTGGAAATGAGCGGCATCGATCCCAAGGAATATACCGGATTTGCTTTTGGTGTAGGTCTTGAGAGAATTGCCCTGTTAAAATACGAGATTGATGACATGAGACTGTTGTATGAGAACGATATCCGTTTCTTAAAGCAGTTCTGATAGATGGAGGATTAACATGAATACACCATTATCTTGGGTGAAAGCATATGTACCGGATTTAGCATGCACGGATCAGGAATTCAGAGATGCCATGACACTGTCCGGTACCAAAGTAGAGAATTTTACACGTTTGGACAAGAATCTGGAGAAGATCGTTGTGGGACAGATCAAGAAGATCGAACGTCATCCTGATGCGGATAAACTGATCATCTGCCAGGTGGATGTGGGAGGAGAGACCATTCAGATCGTTACCGGTGCTCCTAATGTGAAAGAAGGAGACAAGGTGCCGGTGGTTCTGGACGGCGGTAAAGTAGCCGGCGGACACGATGGCGGTCCCTTACCGGAAGACGGAATTAAGATCAAGAACGGTAAGCTCCGTGGCGTAGAGTCCTTCGGTATGATGTGCTCCATTGAAGAGCTGGGTTCCGATCGTAACTTCTATCCGGAAGCTCCCGAATTCGGCATCTATATCTTCGGTGACGATGCAGTGGTAGGCTCCGACGCAGTGGAAGCCTTAGGCCTTCATGACAGCGTATTTGAATATGAGATCACTTCCAACCGCGTGGATTGTTTTTCTATTCTGGGAATCGCCAGAGAAGCAGCGGCAACCTTCCGTCTGCCCTTTAAGGCTCCCGAGATCAAGAAAACCGGCAACAGCGAAGATGTGAATTCCATGATCTCCGTTGAGATCAAGGATCCGGATCTTTGTTCCCGTTATACCGCACGTGTTTGTAAAAATATCAAGATCGCTCCGTCTCCCTGGTGGATGCAGAGACGCCTTGCCGCTGCAGGCATCCGTCCCATTAACAACCTGGTAGACATCACCAATTATGTCATGTTGGAGTACGGTCAGCCCATGCACGCATACGATCTGAAGACCATCGCAGGTAATAAGATCGTTGTAAAACGTGCGGCAGAAGGTGACACCTTCCAGACGCTGGATGGCCAGGATCGTAAACTGGATTCCGAGATCCTTATGATCAACGACGGAGAAAAGGCCGTTGGTATTGCCGGTATCATGGGTGGTGAGAATTCCAAGATCACCGATGATGTAACCGATGTGCTCTTTGAAGCAGCAACCTTTAACGGAGTGAACATCCGTAAGTCTGCAAAGCGTCTGGGTCTTCGTACCGATGCTTCCGGTATCTTCGAGAAGGGCCTGGATCCCAGAAACGCAGAAGATGCCATGAACCGTGCCTGCCAGCTCATTGAAGAGCTTGGCTGCGGCGAAGTTGTTGGCGGTATGGTGGATGTAAAGAGCCCGTTTAAGGATCTGGTAACCATTCCCTTTGAGCCGGATAAGATCAATCACTTCCTGGGTACCGATGTAAGCAGGGAAGAGATGCTTTCCTACTTTGAGCGTCTGGAGATCACCTTTGATGAGAAGACCGGTTTGCTGACCATTCCTTCCTTCCGTCAGGATCTTTTGGGATTTGCGGATATTGCGGAAGAAGTGGCTCGTTTCTACGGCTATGACAAGATCCCTACCACCCTTCCTGCCAGCACGGTAGCCGGTGGGTTATCCTTCAAGATGATGATCGAGAACAAGGCAAGAGATATTGCAGAGTACTGTGGTTTCTCCCAGTCCATGAATTTCTCCTTCGAATCTCCGAAGGTATTTGATAAACTGCTGATCCCTGCAGACTCCAGGTTAAGAGACGCGGTTAAGATCACCAACCCCCTGGGAGAAGATTACTCCATTATGCGTACCGTTTCCGTAAACGGTATCCTGAGCAGTCTTTCCACCAACTATAACCGCAGAAATAAGGATGTTCGTCTCTACGAACTGGCCAACGTTTATCTGCCCAAGGCACTGCCTCTTACAGAGCTTCCCGATGAGCGGATGAAGTTCACCCTTGGTTTCTTCGGAGACGGAGATTTCTACACCATGAAGGGCGTCATCGAAGAGTTCCTGGAGCATGTAGGCATCCGTAAGAAGCTGACCTATGATCCCAACGCAGGTATTTCTTATCTGCATCCCGGTCGTCAGGCCAAGGTTTTACTGGATGATACAGAGCTTGGCTTTTTGGGCGAAGTACATCCCGAAGTGCTGGATCATTACGATATCGGAACCAGAGCTTATATTGCGGAGCTGGATATTCCTACCATCGTTGGTCTGGCAAGCTTTGATTATAAGTACCAGGGCCTTGCAAAGTTCCCCGCCGTCAGCCGTGATCTTTCCATGGTAGTTCCTAAGAGTATCCTGGCGGGAGACATCGAGAAGATGATCCAGCAGCGCGGTGGTAAGATCCTGGAGTCTTACAGTCTGTTTGATATTTACGAAGGCTCCCAGATCAAGGAAGGCTATAAGTCCGTTGCATATTCCATTACCTTCCGTGATAAGGAAAGAACCCTGGAAGAAGCCGATGTTGCAGCGGCCATGAAGAAGATCCTCAACGGTCTGGAGGGAATGGGAATCGAACTTCGTTCCTGATGGATAAAGCCACCTGCCCTTGCAGTTATGCCACAAGGTTTGTATAATGAATTAGTCACGTCAAATTGGATGCCACATACAGTGATGTATGTGGCATTCTTAGAGATATAAGTTACGCAAGGAGGCTATTTTATGGAACCTAAGAACGTTTGGGAATCCTATACGGACAAGCAGTTAAAAGACATGCATGCGTTTAACGACGCATATCGTGCATTCTTATCTGCCAGCAAGACAGAGAGGGAATGCGTAGACAACATTGTGAATGATATTGAGAAAGCCGGATATGTGGAGCTTCCAAAGCTCATTCAGTCCGGTAAGAAGCTTAAGAAGGGCGATAAGGTTTATGCCGTGAACATGAACAAGAATGTGGTCATGTTCCTTATCGGTTCCGAGCCTATGGAGAAGGGTATGAACATCTTAGGTGCCCATATCGATTCCCCCAGACTGGATCTGAAGCAGAATCCTCTTTATGAGGAGAAAGGTCTGGCACTTCTTGACACCCATTATTATGGCGGCATCAAGAAGTATCAGTGGGTAACCCTTCCTCTGGCCCTTCATGGAGTGATCGTCAAGAAGGACGGAACTACCGCTGAGATCAGCCTGGGAGAAGAAGAGGACGATCCGGTATTCTTTATCTCCGATATCCTGATCCACCTGGCTGCCGATCAGATGTCCAAGACCGCAGCAAAGGCTGTGGAAGGAGAAGCGCTGAACATCATTTGCGGAAATCAGCCCATTAAGATCGAGAAAAAGACGGCAGCTGCATCCAAGACCACTGCCAGAACAACCTCCAAAGCCAAGGCGGCAGATAAGAAGGACGAGGAAGAGAAGGCAAAGGAAGGCGTAAAAGCCGGTGTTCTTGCCATCTTAAAGGATATGTACGGGGTAGATGAGGAGGATTTCCTCTCTGCAGAGATCGAAGTGGTTCCTGCCGGAAAGGCAAGAGAAGCCGGTTTTGATCGCAGTATGATCATGAGCTACGGTCAGGACGACCGTGTATGCGCTTATGGTTCCTATGAAGCCATGCTGGCAGTAAAGAATGTAAAGCGTACTGCTTGCTGTATCCTGGTAGATAAAGAGGAGATCGGAAGCGTGGGTGCTACCGGTATGCAGAGCCGTTTCTTTGAGAACATCGTTGCGGAAGTAATGAACCTTGCAGGTTCTTATTCCGAACTGGCCCTCAGAAGATGCCTGGCAAACAGCCTGATGCTTTCTTCCGATGTAAGTGCGGGCTACGATCCCAACTATGCAGCCTGCTTTGAGACCAAGAACACCTGCTACTTAGGCTGTGGTATGGTCATCAACAAATATACCGGCTCCAGAGGTAAGAGCGGCTCTAATGATGCCAGTGCCGAATTTATGGCATATATCCGTAAGGTTCTGGATGGAGAAAAGGTTATCTTTCAGACCGCAGAACTGGGCAAGGTCGATCAGGGCGGCGGCGGAACCATCGCTTATATCCTGGCACAGTACGGAATGAATGTCATTGACAGCGGTGTGGCTGTACTGGATATGCATGCTCCCTGGGAAGTAACTTCCAAGGCTGATGTATATGAAACCTATCGTGGTTATATTGCTTTCTTAAACGGCGAAGGAATGTAAGGATCCGTTTTCGCCGGAGCGAAAGCAGAACATAGAGAAGCAACAGAGAATTATCATGGAAGAATTATTAAAGAAAGACTTTTATTTTGATCTTCCGGAGGAACTGATCGCTCAGGATCCTCTGGAGGATCGTTCTGCGTCAAGGCTTCTGGTTCTTGATCAGGAAACGGGAGCTTTATCCCATCATATTTTCAAAGAGATCAAAGACTATTTAGAGCCGGGAGACTGCCTGGTCCTGAATAATACCAAGGTAATTCCGGCCCGTCTCATCGGTACCAAGAAAGATACGGGAGCGACCATTGAAGTACTTCTGTTAAAGAGGAAAGAGAATGATTGCTGGGAATGCCTGGTAAAACCCGGTAAGAAAGCCCGTGTAGGAGCAGAGATCGTCTTCGGAGACGGCCTGCTTTCCTGTAAGGTGGTGGATATCCTGGAAGAGGGAAATCGTCTTATTCAGTTTCAGTATGAAGGGATCTTTGAAGAGATCCTGGATCAGCTGGGAGAGATGCCCCTTCCGCCGTATATTACTCATAAATTACAGGATAAGGATCGTTACCAGACGGTATATGCAAAATACAAGGGTTCTGCTGCAGCACCCACAGCGGGCCTGCATTTTACTCAGGATCTGTTAAAAGAGATCGAACAAAAAGGGGTTCGGATCGCTTATGTTACCTTGCATGTAGGTCTGGGAACCTTCCGTCCGGTGAAGGAAGAAAATGTATTAAACCATCATATGCATTCGGAATTTTATCAGATCGATGCACAGGCGGCGGAGCTGATCAACCGGACCAAAGCAGAAGGCAAGCGTGTGATCTGTGTAGGAACCACCAGCTGCCGTACACTGGAAAGTGCGGCCGATGAACAGGGCCACATTTCCCCGTGCAGTGGGAATACGGAGATCTTTATCTATCCGGGCTATCGGTTTAAGGTGCTGGATGCACTGATCACTAATTTTCATCTGCCGGAATCTACTCTGGTGATGCTGGTTTCCGCTCTTGCAGGAAGAGAACATGTTCTGCATGCCTACGAAGAAGCCATCAAGGAACGGTATCGTTTCTTCAGCTTCGGAGATGCCATGTTCCTGGATACCCATGATCATTTTGTGCGTCATTTTCAGCCATAAAGATGGAACGTCCTTAAATTGACATCTTTCCTTTGATTGTTTAAAGTAGTAACAGAAGGTAGAACCTTGAACAGGGAGGGTATATGGAAGAGAGAAGAAAAAGCCAGAGAAGAGAATTGAAGTCATCGCTGTTGATCAAGCGTCTGGATAAGAGCGAACCGGATGAGGTGCTTATCGATATCGTGGATGTGAGCAAGACCGGTGTTGGTTTTAAAACCAGGGAACGCCTGGAGATCGGTTCGATTTACGAATCTTTCCTGACCATCTGGACCAAGGAACAGCTGCATACCTTTCTGGAGATCATCCGTATTGAGAAGAATGATGACGGAACTTACAACTACGGCGCCTATTTTGTAGGGATGCCGGAAATGCAGGGTGCTCGTATCGAGATCTACAACCTGTTTGAAAATGCGGAAGAAAATAAGTAATAATTATTCCGAATATACGGAAGATAATGAGCAAATGATAAAAGAACCGACCAGCCGGCCGGTTCTTTTTTTATTTTTATTTGGCTAACTGCTCCAGCAAGGAAGCGAAAGAAGGAAATGAAATATCCACACAGGAAAAGTCATCAATGGGAACGGGAGTATCGGCTGCCAGAGCGGCAATGGCGGCACTCATGGCAATGCGGTGATCCTTATAGCTTTCAATGGGGCCTTTGCCGTCATAGGAAAGGGTTCCGGTTCCCTGAATGATCATGCCGTCCTCTGTGGGAGTGATGTCGGCGCCAAAGTGTCGGAGCATCTTCGTTACGGATTCGATACGATCCGATTCTTTGACTTTCAGTTCCGCGGCGTCCCGGATCACGGTGGTTCCTTCTGCCATAGCAGCGGCGACCGCCAGAACAGGGATCTCATCAATGAGCCGGGGGATCACATCCCCTTCTACGGTTACGCCGCGAAGAGACGCGGGGCGTACCAGAAGATCAGCAGCCGGTTCGGTGCCGTTATAACGGCGGACTTCCCGGATATCCGCACCCATGGAAAGAAGAACGGTTAAGATACCGGCGCGGGTGGGATTGATGCCTACGTTCCTGATCAGGATCTCCCCTTGTTTCATAATGCTTCCTGCCACAAGGAAATAAGCAGCGGAAGAAATATCTCCGGGAACCAGGATATCCGAAGCATACAGTTCGGAACAGGATTTTATGGTGGCGGTGGTATCTTTGGTGGCAACATCTGCACCGAAGGCTTTCAGCATCAATTCCGTGTGGTCACGGCTGACGGAAGGCTCGGTGACGGAGGTTTCCCCTTCTGCATATAAACCGGCCAGTAAGATGGCGGATTTTACCTGGGCACTGGCCACCGGGGAATCATAATGGATCCCGCTAAGAGGGGCCCCTGTGATACGAAGAGGAGCACAATCATTTCCTCGCTCACTGACAATATCCGCCCCCATCATGGAAAGGGGGGTTATGATCCGTTTCATGGGACGCTTCTGGATGGAAGCATCTCCGTTTAATGTACAGGTAAAAGGCTGGGCGGACAAAATGCCGGAGATCAGACGGGTAGTCGTTCCGCTGTTTCCTGTATCCAGGATCTCGGAAGGGGCGGAGAGCCCATGGAGCCCGTTTCCGTGGATGATCACCTCTTGACCATTCTGGTCAATATCAATCCCCATCTTACGGAAGCAGGAAATGGTGGACAGACAGTCGGCTCCGTTTAAGAAGTGCTGTACCCGAGTGGTTCCTTTGGAAATGGAACCGAACATCACAGCACGGTGAGAGATGGATTTATCTCCCGGTATTTCGATCTCGCCCTTAAGGGCGGTAGCATTCTTTAATTCGTACATGGTTTTTCCTTTTTATAACTGCTGGACTTCGTAGTTTCGTTCCTTCAGCAGGTTGTAAGCTTTCTCTTTAGTGGGTTCGTCGTAAAACTCGATCAAAACGGAACCGTTGGCATATTCCCGGTTATGGGTGATATTAATGTTCTTGATGTTCACCTGATGGAACGCCAGCATGGACAGGATAATGGCCATGGCACCTGCTTCATCGGGGATCACCACCGTCAGCAGACAGCTTCTTGCAATGGGTCCGCTTACATTGGAGTTAAAGGAATCCCGGTAGGTACGCGCCCGGTTAAAGAAATCATATAAGGCATCGGGATCCCTGGAGGCCAGGGAAGTACGGATCTGTGCCAGGTCTTCCATATAATCGTCCAGCAGGGACAGGATGTTATCGGTATTGGTCAGACAGATGTTCTGCCACATGGCGGGGGAAGAAGAGGATATACGGGTGATATCCTTAAACCCTCCGGCTGCGATCATCTTCATGGTGCCTTCGGGATCGTCGCTGTTCTTCACAAGATTCACCAGGGATGCGGAGATCACATGGGGCAGATGAGAGATGGCGGCGGTAACGTAATCATGAGTATTGGGCGAAAGCACCAGCAAAATGGAACCGAAACACTCCGTGACCATCTCTTTCATGGGTTCCAGATCGGGATTGGTTACGCCTTCCGGTACTGTCAGGATATAGTAGGCATTTTTGGTCAGATCGGCTTTGGAATTCAGGTAGCCGATGCGTTCGGAACCGGTCATGGGATGGCCGCCGATGAACTGCTGCTCCAGGCCAAGTTCTTTCACGGTTTCGTGAATACTGGTCTTAACACTTCCTACGTCGGTAATGAGGCAGGAGGGGGAGATGTGTGCCTTTAATTTGCGTAAGTTCTCGTTATTGGTGGCAACCGGTGCACATAGGAATACAATATCACAGGTGGAAAAGGCTTCATCAATGGCATCTGCAGTTCGGTTCACCACGCCGTCTTTAACGGCCTGTTCGATCTTGGAATGATCCCGTACATTGACTACGATCACGGCATCGGGAAGCTGCTTTCGTATGGCCCTTGCCAGGGATCCTCCGATCAGACCGAATCCGATAAAGCCAAAGGTATGAAATCTGCTTTTCCAGCGCATGGCGTTCTCCTTCAAAAAACTTGATAAAATCGGTAAAAAATCAAGAAATATTATATCGGTTTAACGCGTGAAAGTCAATTTGCAGTGCACGTAAATTTAATTATGCAAATAGACGAATTAGCCTTGTGTTATAGCCTCTCATTTAGTAAAATGTACATATGATGTTTTTGCAATATTCAGAATGTATTCAGTATTTTGCATAAAACATTGAATAATGCTTTAGGAGGACTTGGAATGAATGTTTACACAACAGACAAGATACGTAATGTAGTGCTGTTAGGACATGGTGGCGCTGGCAAGACGTCTCTTGCAGAGGCTATGGCTTATCTTTCCGGTATTACTTCAAGACTTGGCAAAGTAGACGACGGAAATACGGTCAGTGACTTTAACAAGGAAGAGCAGAAGAGAAAAATCTCTATTTCGACATCTGTTATTCCCATCGAGTGGGAAGATTATAAGATAAACATCCTGGATACTCCCGGTTATTTCGACTTCGTTGGTGAAGTAGAAGAAGCCGTTGCTGCAGCCGGTGCTGCGATCATCGTAGTTTCCGGTAAGAGCGGTGTCGAGGTTGGTACCCAGAAAGCATGGGAACTTTGCGAGAAGTATCATCTGCCTCGTATCATTTATGTTACCGATATGGATATCGATAACGCTTCCTTCCGCCAGGTAGTGGAAGACATGACCGAAGCTTACGGTAAGAAGATGGCTCCGTTCCATCTGCCCATTCGTGAAAACGAGAAGTTCGTAGGGTATATCAACGTTATTACTGAGACCGGTAATCGTTGGCAGGGCAAGGACGTGGTAGAGTGCCCCGTTCCCGAATACAGTAAGGATAATCTGAAGATCTGCAAGGATGCACTGCTGGAAGCAGTTGCCGAGACCAGTGAAGAATTCATGGATCGATATTTCGGTGGAGATACCTTCTCCGATGCCGAGATCCGTGCAGCCCTTCGTGCCAATGTTTGTGATGCAGCCATCGTTCCCATGACCATGGGAAGTAACGTGCTTTGTCAGGGTATTTATACACTGCTGGATGATATCATCAAGTATTTCCCCAGCCCTGCAAACCGTGAAGTGGCCGGTATCGCAACCAAGACCAATGAGATCTTCCATGCGGATTATGACTTTGCAAAAGCAAAATCAGCCATCATCTGGAAGACACTGAACGATCCTTATCTTGGAAAGTATTCCATGATCAAGGTAAATTCCGGTGTTATCAAGACCGATGATACCATGTATGATTCCGATCAGGACACTGAGACCAAGATCGGTAAGCTGTATGTGCTGCAGGGCAATAAACCCATCGAAGTTCCCGAGCTGCATGCCGGTGATATCGGAGCTCTTGCGAAGTTGTCCGGCGCCAAGACCGGTGATTCCTTATCCACCAAGGCCAATGTGGTGCAGTATTCCAAACTGGAGCTGTCCAAGCCTTATACCTACATGCGTTATAACCCTGTAAACAAGGGGGATATCGATAAATTGTCCCAGGCACTTCAGAAGATGACTTCCGAAGATCTTACCCTTCGCAGTGTGAACGATGCCGAGAATCATCAGTTCCTGCTGTATGGTATGGGAGATGTGCATCTGGATGTTGTCAGCAATAAGCTGAGAGATGAGTACAAGGTGGAAGTGGAACTGTCCAAACCCAAGGTTGCATTCCGCGAGACCATCAAGAAGACCTCCGATGTGGAATACAAGTATAAGAAGCAGTCCGGCGGACATGGCCAGTACGGTCACGTTAAGATGAAATTCTCACCTCTGGGTGATCTAGACAAGGCTTATGAGTTTGGTGAAGAAGTGGTTGGCGGCGCTGTTCCCAAGAATTTCTTCCCGGCGGTTGAAAAGGGTATTCAGGAAGGCGTTGTAAGAGGACCTCTGGCTGCTTATCCCGTTGTGGGGATCAAGGCCGTTCTCTATGATGGTTCCTATCACCCGGTAGATTCTTCCGAAATGGCATTTAAGACTGCTGCACTCCAGGCATTAAAGAAGGGTATCATGGAAGCAGGACCCATCCTGCTGGAGCCCATCGTCAGCCTGAAGGTTACCGTTCCCGATTCTTATACCGGTGATGTTATGGGTGACCTGAACAAGAGACGTGGCCGTGTGCTGGGAATGAATCCGGTTGCAGGCGGCAAACAGGTGGTAGAAGCAGATGTTCCCATGGCTTCTTTGTTCGGCTATTGTACGGATCTTCGTTCCATGACCGGCGGACGTGGAGATTTTGAGTATGAATTCTCCCGTTACGAGCAGGCTCCCAGCGATGTGCAGGAGAAGGAAGTGGAAGCAAGAGCTGCCAAGGTTGCAGAAGGCAACATCGAATAATATTTATGGCTGTAAAACTCTGTGGGGCATGAAAACGGATTGGTATTGGGACCAAAGATGTTCATGTATATGAAATCGGGGGATTACATCATCACAGAGATTTATATAGCATCCGGTTGGGGTATTGCAAGAAAAACCCGGCACTTATGTGCCGGGTTTTCTTGACGTTAAAGGGATAAAGTCTTAAAATCGAGATTAGTGTTATGAAACCTTAAAACACACTAGAAATGAGGAGTGAAAGAACATGGCAGTTCCGTACAATCACAGAGAAGTAGAAACCAAATGGCAGAAAGTATGGGATGACGAGAAAGCATTTCATACTTCCAATGACTACTCCAAGCCGAAGTTCTATGCTTTGGTGGAGTTCCCTTATCCTTCAGGACAGGGCCTACATGTAGGTCATCCCCGTCCTTATACCGCACTGGATATTGTTGCGCGTAAAAGAAGAATGCAGGGGTACAATGTCCTATATCCCATGGGATGGGATGCCTTCGGCCTACCTACCGAGAACTATGCCATTAAGAATAAGATCCATCCCAAGATCGTTACCAAGAACAATGTGGCACGTTTTAAGAGCCAGCTTCATTCCCTTGGTTATTCCTTTGACTGGGATCGCGAGATCAATACCACGGATCCGGGTTATTATAAGTGGACCCAGTGGATCTTTTTAAAGCTGTTTAAGGCAGGTCTTGCTTACAAGACCCAGATGCCCATTAACTTCTGTACATCCTGTAAGGTTGGTCTTGCCAACGAAGAGGTAGTAAACGGCGTTTGCGAGCGTTGCGGCAGTCCGGTCATCCGTAAGATGCAGAGCCAGTGGATGCTGAAGATCACAGACTATGCAGATAAGCTGTTGGATGGTCTTAATGACGTAGATTACATTGAGCGTGTTAAGGTTTCCCAGAGAAACTGGATCGGCCGAAGCGAAGGCGCAGAAGTGGATTTCAGTATTGCGGGAAAAGAAGATAAGCTTCGTATTTATACCACCAGACCGGATACCTTGTTTGGCGCAACCTATATGGTCGTATCTCCCGAGCACCCCATCATCGAGAAGTATAAGGATGAACTGAAAAACTGGGATGCCATTGTAGCCTATAAGGAAGCTGCAGCCAGAAAGTCCGATTTCGAGCGTACCGAGCTTGCAAAAGATAAGACCGGTGTGGTTCTGGATGGCCTCAAAGCCATCAATCCTGTGAATGGCAAAGAGATTCCTATCTGGATTTCCGATTATGTCCTCATGACGTACGGAACCGGCGCCATCATGGCAGTACCTGCCCATGATGAACGTGACTGGGATTTTGCAAAGAAATTTGATCTGCCCATCATCGAGGTGGTTGCAGGCGGCAATGTACAGGAAGCTGCCTTTACCGACGTTGCAACCGGTAAACTGGTAAATTCCGGATTCCTGGATGGTCTGGAAGTTGCGGAAGCAAAGAAGAAGATCATTGAATATCTGGAAGAAAAGAAGATCGGTACCAAGAAGGTGAACTTCAAGCTCCGTGACTGGGTATTCTCCAGACAGCGTTACTGGGGCGAACCCATCCCTATTGTTTACTGCGAGAAGTGTGGATATGTCCCCCTTCCCGAATCAGAGCTTCCTTTGGAACTTCCCGAAGTGGAAAGCTATATGCCCACCGATAACGGCGAGTCACCTCTGGCAGCCATGACCGACTGGGTAAATACCACCTGCCCTTGCTGCGGTGGCCCTGCAAAGAGAGAAACCGATACCATGCCTCAGTGGGCCGGATCTTCCTGGTATTTCCTGCGGTATACCGATCCTACCAACACCGAAGCATTGGCCAGCCCGGAAGCTTTAAAATACTGGCTGCCTGTTGACTGGTATAACGGCGGTATGGAGCATACAACCCTTCACCTGTTATATTCCAGATTCTGGCATCGTTTCCTGTATGACCAGAAGGTGGTTCCTACACCCGAGCCTTACCAGAAACGTACCTCCCACGGCATGATCCTGGGTGAAAACGGTGAGAAGATGAGTAAGTCCAGAGGTAATGTCGTAAATCCCGACGATATCGTGCGTGATTATGGCGCTGATACCCTGCGTACTTATGAGATGTTCATCGGTGCCTTTGATCTGTCCGCAAGCTGGTCTGAAGATGGTGTAAAGGGATGCCGTCGTTTTCTGGATCGTGTTTGGAAACTGCAGGATATCGTGGTAGACGGAGACGGGTATTCCGAGGATCTTGAGACGAAGATGCATCAGACCATTAAGAAGGTTTCCGTTGATTTTGAAAGCCTGAAATTTAATACAGCCATTGCTGCCATGATGAGTCTGATCAATGAGTTTACCCGTAAGAATGCAGTGACCAGAGGAGAGCTTAAGACCTTCCTGATCCTGTTAAATCCGGTAGCACCGCATCTGACTGAGGAAATCTGGAATGCCCTTGGCTATGAAGGAAGAGTCTATCAGCAGACCTGGCCGGAATATGAGGAAGCAAAAACCATTGAGTCTACCGTTGAGATCGCAGTACAGATCAACGGCAAGATGAGAGGTACCATCAAGATCACTCAGGATGCCGATAAGGATTCTGTACTGGCTGCCGCCAAAGAAGCGGTTGCGGATAAATTGACGGGCACCATTGTGAAAGAGATTTACGTTCCCGGTAAGATCGTAAACATCGTTCAGAAATAATTAAGGTTTAAACATCGGTTTTTTTACCGAAAAACCTAAAGAAATTAAAGCAATATGCCGAAAACGGTATTGTAGTAGACTGCAATACCGTTTTTTATTTTGCAGTTTTCTCGTTCCAAAGGGCGAAAAAAGTACTATATCTTGCGAGAATTGTTGCAATTGATTCTAGATATAGTAAAATAAAATAGAATGAGTGTTTAATGGGATACGTATAAATGGAACAGAAACAAAAGAATAAGATCTCTCTCAAAGACTTTGATCCGGAGATGCAAAAGCAGATCAAGCTGGAACTGAAAAAGAGAGAAAAACGCAGAAGGATCCTTACAGTGCTGTGTTCCCTGGCGGCCATGGCCTGTATCGGATATTTTGCATATTACTATTATATGACTTACCGCACGGAGAACAGCCGCAATGAGCTGGCGGAGCGGAAAGAGAACAGCATCTACACCACCACTGTACCGGAGGTAAATGTAGGAGTTACGGTACATAAAACCGAAGAAACCTATGAAATACCCGATGTTTTATCGGAATATCAAAGTTTATATAACTCCAACAAATCGCTGGTAGGCTGGATCAAGATCGAGGATACCAATATCGATTATCCCGTGATGCAGACGGTGGATAATGA
>JAIKYN010000145.1 GCA_024683155.1 Lachnospiraceae bacterium
TGCAACGGCTACGCCGGAACAACTGAAGAAAGCTTTAGCAGATATTCAGACGGGTCAGAAGCAGGAGTCTTTGATGCATCATACAGTGACCAACGGGTCCTATGTGAAGATCGCCAAAGACCAGATGATGGCGTGGCTTTATCTTATGCCGCCCGAACCCGGTACGCCCATGTATAATCGGGACGATATCGAGTCTTTCCTGGCTGAAAACGGAGTCCTTTGCGGGTATCACAGCTCCAATCTGGGAGCCATTGTAAAGAAGGGGATCTTTGAACGCGAGATCAAGATCGCCATTGGCAAGCTGCCGAAGGATGGCCGCAACGGAACCTATGAGTATCTGTTTAATACTCTGAAGCGAACTTCGCCTGTGATCCGCGAAGACGGAACGGCAGACTATGCTTCTTTGGGCCTTGTTGAGAACGTGCATGTGGGCGATGTCATTGCCAAATACCGTCATCCGGTACCCGGAGAAGACGGATATACCGTTACCGGAAGGGACCTTCCCTGCCGGAAAGCCATTGATATTCCTTTGAAACGAGGCAAGGGCGTGGATCAGGATCCCAACAATCCGGACCAGTATATTGCTACCATGGACGGTAAAGTTGAGATCGTTCAGGACCGTCTGGAAGTATATGCGGTACATGAGATCCCCAGAGATGTTACCTATGTAGACGGTAAGATCGAGTTCTTTGGAGATATTATCATCCACGGCAATGTTCTGTCCGGCGTTACCATTCGTTGCGGACGGAATGTAGATATCAGAGGAACCTGTGAAGCGGCAGATATTTTTGCCGGCGGTGACGTGATCCTTCAACGAGGGATCCTGGGTGGTTCCAAAGGAAAGATCTCTGCCCATGGCAATGTCATGGCAGATTTCATAGAGAATGCCCATATTGAATGCGGCGGCAGCGTAAAATCCAATTCCATCATTAATTCGGATATTTCCGCAGAAGGTAAGGTGGTGATCACCGGCAAGAGCGGCGCCATTTACGGCGGACGGATCCATGCACTGCTGAGCATTGAAGCCAATATCATCGGCAACGAATCCTATGTACAGACCATTGTACATGCGGGTTATGAAGTAGATACTTACGAGAAATACCTGCGGTTCAACCGTATGGAGACTACACTGGCCACTTCTCTGGATAAGCTTACCGAACAGCTGAAGATCCTGCTGAAGGACAAGAGAAAGCCGGAGAATCGTAACAATACAATATTAGACAGTAAGATAGAAAGCCTGAACATATCCAAGAACAAGTTCCAGGATCAGCTGGAACAGACGAAGAAAGATAAGGCACTGTTTGCCGAGATCCTGGAAAAAGGCCGCGGCGGTAAGATCATGTGCATCGGCAAGATCTATCCCGGTGTTACCATAGGGATCGGTGCCATGAAGATGCCGGTGGAGGATGTGATGACGTCCACCAAGTTCTACGATGATAACGGTGCACTTCGTTATACCACGATGGTTCTGTAGGCTTTCGGGATGAACCATGTCAGATTATGAGACGGTCCTTAAGAAACTGGAGGCAACGCCCCGATTTCTTAAGACCACAGATATAAACAGAACAAAAGAATTCTACCAAAGTCTGGGAAGTCCCGGCAGTGAGATCCCTGTGATCCACGTAGCGGGGACCAACGGCAAGGGTTCGGTTTGTAATTACATGACCGCAGTGTTACAGAAAGCGGGATACCGGGTAGGGACTTACATTTCCCCGCATCTTACGGATATCCGGGAGCGTATGTGTCTGGATGGCGCATGGATGCCCAAGGATACCTTCCGGGAGCTGTATGAGTATGTGGATGCCAAAGCCCGGGGGACCATTCTCCTGAATCATTCGGAGTATTTGTTTCTCATGGCCATGGAGTATTATCACAGGGCCAGACCGGATGTGATCGTACTGGAGACAGGGCTTGGAGGCAGACTGGATATCACCAATATTGTGGAAAAACCGGCGGTGTGCGTGATCACCCGTATCGGTCTGGACCACATGCAATATCTGGGGGACACCAAGGAGAAGATCGCAGGGGAAAAAGCCGGGATCTTTAAGGAAGGTGTGCCCGTTGTGTGCCTGCAGCAGGAAGCGGAAGTAAACCGCGTACTGGAAGAGGCGGCAGAGAAAAAGGGCTGTCCGGTCTTTCCGGTGGATCCCCGGCGTGTGACGAAGGTAGAGATGTCCGGGAAGAGCCTGACATTTATCTTAAGAGACACGAAGTGGGGGGATCTGGACATCCGTCTGCAGCAGCCGGCTCTATACCAGACAGATAATGCACCTCTGGCGGTGGAAGCCTTGTCCCGTCTGGACATAGGCAAACACCTTACCCGGGAGCAGATCCTGGAGGGGCTTAACAGCGCCAGATGGCCGGGACGCATGGAAGAGTGCAGTCCGGGAATCTATCTGGACGGCGGACATAATGAGGACGGGATCCGGAGCTTTATAGAGACGGTCTCCTGTCATGAAGGGAAGAAACTGCTGGTATTTGCGGCGGCTTCCGACAAAGATATTGAGAATATGATCCATCAGCTGGTGCATAGCAGGCTGTTCGACCGTGTCCTGGTCACTTCCTTTCAGGGAAGCAGGGCAACACAGCCCCAGGTGCTGAGGGACCTGTTTATAAAAGAAGGAATGGCGGATACGGTAGCCTGCAAGGGAACCGGGGAAGTCTGTGATATTCTGCGACAGAGCGGGGAAGAGAAGATCTATGTGGTCGGTTCCTTATATCTGGTAGCGGAGATGCGTAGTTTGTTACAGCAGGAAAATGACTGAAGGTGAACAAAAATGATCGTTTTTGAAGAAGAAATCAAGAAATTTCATCCCTGCCTGGAAGTGGGCGAGCTGACGGATGCTATTTATAACCAGGACATGACCGATATGGCGGAAGTGCTGGTGAATGTGGTACGCGATGCCAAGGATGAGGCAGATACAAAAAATAACGACAAGGAATAACAGCAATGAATTACAGAATGAGATGCTATAACTGTGGCGCTCACCTGACGGAACAGGATTTCTGTACGAGCTGTGGAGCACAGGTTAAACAGTATAAGATGCTCGTCATGGCGTCCAATCGTTTATATAACGTAGGACTGGAAAAGGCCAGGGTAAGAGATCTGTCCGGGGCGATCGTAAGCCTGAGAGAGTGCCTTAGATTAAATAAGAATCATATCGAAGCCAGAAACCTTCTGGGACTGGTGTATTTCGAGACCGGTGAAGTGACTGCGGCCCTCAGCGAATGGGTCATCAGCAAGAACTTTAAACCAAATAAGAATATTGCGGATACCTACATCAATATGGTGCAGGAAAACCAGAGCCGTCTGGAAGAGATCAACAAGACGATCCGCAGTTACAATCAGGCCCTGATGCATTGCCAGCAGGAAGGGAAGGACATGGCCATCATTCAGCTGAAGAAAGTGCTGAAGCTGAATCCCAATTTCCTCCGTGCCCGTCAGTTACTGGCGCTTCTGTTCATGGATGCCGGCAATTATGATATTGCGGAACGGGAACTGAAGAAATGCCTGAAGATCGATAACGGGAACATGCTGACCAAGCGCTACCTCCAGGAGGTAGACAATATGTTGCGCCCTGCGGAGCTGGCAGGACAGGATGCGCCTGTGAAAAAGGAAGAGGGCGCCGAAGTCATCCGTTACTATAATGAGAAGAATGATCTGGTGATCAAGCCTGCTCAGGTAAAGGAACCGAAAGCCACCAGTTCCGTGCTGAATGTACTGCTGGGTATCATCATCGGTGTAGCTGTGACCTTCTTTCTGGTATTACCTGCAAGGATCCAGGCAGTACGCCAGGAAACCAATGAGGAACTCATTGCGGTGAACGAAGAAGCAGCGGATAAGGCGGCACAGCTGGATGAACTGAATGTGCAGGTGGCGGATCTGAGCCAGAAAAACAAGGAATTGTCGGCACAGCTGGAACAGTATGCCGGAACCGACGGTAATCTGGAACTGGCAGAGAAGCTATTGACGGCTGCACAGATGTATCTGGCAACTCCCGATGAGGAGGGGCTCAGGACCATTGGCAGCAATCTTCATGATATTGAAACAGGAGCGGATATCAGTACGTTATCGGATTCCTTCCAGAATCTGTTCCGTACCCTGATGGCGGTGGCCGGCCCTCAGATTTCCGACCTGTATTACAACGAGGGTTATACGGCTTATCAGGACGGGGATTTCCAGAAGGCCGTGGATGCATATACCCAGGCGGTTTATTTCGATGCTACCGATGAAGAGGCACTGTATCAGTTAGGTAATGCATATCGAAGAAACGAAGATGCGGAAAACGCTTTAAAGATCTATCAGCAGGTAATTGATTTATTCCCGAACACAGATCGTGCCACCCGTTCGCAGCAATATATCAATCAGTTGAATTAACGGAGGGGCATTTTGGGAATCTTATCACTTATCATCATATATGTGATCATCATGAAAGCAACCGGGCAGGACGAAAAGGCCAGTGATGTTTTCCGCGTGATCAAGAAAGTATTAGGCTGGGGATTCGGAGGTTTATTCCTCTTATCCATGCTGACTTCCGTCATCGGCAGCGGTGAAATGGTAGGGGTGGCCTTTACGGTGGGCCTCATTTTCCTGATCCGTAAGATGATCAGGAAAAGTCAGCAAACCAACTACAAGAAGGAACGTCAGACAAAGACCGTGACCAATTCAGGAGGAGCCTATTCCACCAGAAGTACCATCCTGCCAAGACCGGTAGGAAAGCGCAATAAGATGGTCACTAACTTTAACGACCGGTTCCGTTTGTACCTTACCAAGGAACAGATCGATCGTATCGTAGATGCTTCCTATATTTCGGCCGGTTGGAAAACCGAGATCGAAGCCATGACCGTGGATTATGTAACGGTGTACGAGTGGTTGCAGGGACCTACCGCAGCGCTGCGTGCGTATCTGTATGCATTCCACGTACAGAAGATCTCTTCCGACTTTACACAGCAGGAACAGATCGTAACCGATTCTCTCAATGAAGTCATGTATTATGCAGATACCCTGACGCATTTGGATCTGCAGCAGAGGATCGAAGCGGTGAACAACAAGTTCTTTACTGCTTTTGATGATGTAACCTTTATGATCGCTTTCCGTTATCTGGAAGGAAAGGGATTCAGACATACGTTGGATAAGGTGAATCTGGAACGCAATGACAGCGAACTGGATGAGATGATGAAGAAATATCAGACAGATGCAACACCTTCTGCATAAACAGACCACAGCTTAGATCCAAAGATCTTCCGAGGTATAGGCCGGGAGATCGGATAGGGGGAGTATGGACCAAACACTGAGAGGCCATTTGATGGAGGAAGGGATTGACGTAGATACTGCCTTGGACCGGTTTATGGGGAACGAGGAGATGTATTGTCGATTCCTGTTAAAGTTTTTCGAGGATGCCAACTACGGCAGATTACAGGAGGCTTTTGAAGAAAAGAATCCGAAAGCATGCTTTGAAGCAGCCCATGCCATGAAAGGTGTGATCTTAAACCTTGGAATGGATGTGCTGGCCAGGGATCTGATACCCATGGTAGAGATCTTCCGCAAAGGGACCTGTGAAGGGGCGGAAACCTACCTGGACGGGTTTGATGGTTGCTATCAACAGCTTAGAAATCGTTTGATTACTTTGCTCACGTAATTACCACCCTTGAGGGAGGCGGGAAAAATGAACAAAGGCATGATTCTCATCGTTGACGATGAAGAGATCAATCGCTTTGTGCTGGCACAGGCGTTTGAAGAAAAGTACGAAACCGTGACCGCCGAGGACGGCGAGATCGCACTGGAACGGATCCTGGAATACCAGGACAGGCTGAAAGCAGTATTACTGGATGTGTTCATGCCGGTAATGAGCGGCTTTGATGTGCTGGAGGCCATGGAAGAAGAGGATCTTCTGGACAAGGTTCCTGTGATCATGATCACAGGAGATGGTTCCGCAGACATAGAGGAAAAGGCCCTGGGACTGGGCGCTGTGGAATTTGTTACCAAGCCCTTCGAGATTCCCGTGATCCAGATGAGAGTACGTAATACCATCGAATTATTTGCACATAAAAGAAATCTGGAACAGCTGGTCCGTGAACAGACCGAACGGATCGAGCGACAGAAAGACCGACTGAAAACATCGAATTACAGATTGCTGGAAGCCATCGCTACTATGGTGGAATTCCGGGATCTGGAAACCGGTGAGCACATCGTGCGTATCAAGGCATTTACCCGCATGCTTGCAGAAGCCGTCATGAAGAATTATCCGGAGTATGAGCTGACGCAGGAAAAGATCGAGCGGATCGTCTATGCTTCCGCTACCCATGATATCGGAAAGATCTCCGTGCCGGATGCCATCTTGCTAAAACCGGCAAAACTGACCGCAGATGAGTTTGAGATCATGAAGACCCATACGACCGTTGGGGCGGAATTGATCCGGAACATGAATTATACCATCGATCAGGAGTATTCCGCCTATTGTACGGAGATCTGTTTATATCATCATGAGAAATATGATGGAAAAGGTTATCCGAAGGGACTGGTGGGAGATGATATCCCTATCAGTGCGCAGATCGTCTCCATTGCAGATGTGTTTGATGCCCTGGTGAGTGAGCGCTGTTACAAAAAGGCTTATTTACCGGAGGAAGCTTTCCGGATGATCTATGCCGGTGAATGCGGCATGTTCAATCCTAAACTGCTGGATTGCCTGGAGCAGTGCAGGGAAGCGTTCTTTCTGGAAGCAATGAAAAATACAGAGCGGTCGTAAGATCGCTCTTTCTTATTTGAAACAAAGGAAAAGAGAAACAAAAATGAGGATCATGGAATTTAAGATGGAACGTCCGGGCCTGGTGGAAGAAGGCCAGACGGTGACCATCACGGAGGGTGTATTACCCAGTAATTATTACTATATCATCGATCCTTCCCTGGCCATGAGCGGGAACTATCCTTTCCGGGAAAGGCTGCTGGCAAGAGAAGGCAAGGTGACCAAGGTGGAAGAAACCGCCCGGGGATTTTATGTAACGGTAGAATTTGATGAGGATGAGGTACATTGACCATGGCGCAGAACCAGAAACACAAAAACTCCAAAAAGATATTTGTGGTACTCACCGTGATCTTCGGTTTGACCAGTTTGCTGTTGGTATTCAGCTGTATTTTGATGTTCAGTTATTTTTCCATTCGCATGAGCAAGGAAAAAGTAAGCAATGATATCGTCATCGAGACGCAAACGACGGAATCCGACCGGATCTATACCCAGGAAGATGTGGACCAGTTAGTGGAAGAGATCCGCACAGAGGCTACCGATGCAGAACATCAGGCGATGCTGGATCAGATGCAGGAGCTTATGGAAAGCGGTAACGGAACTGTGGAGATGCTTCGCTATTTTTATCCGGACAAGGTGGTCCTGCTTTCCGACAACGTGTATTACTTTATGGATATTCAGGAGGATCTGAAGAAGAACTCCTTTGTACAGGAGAATTTCTCCTTTGATGGAGAGGGCTTCCTTCATTACCGGACCCAGGATGGCAGTGAATCCTACCTTCGAGGGATCGATGTCTCCAAGTACCAGGGTTCCATTGACTGGGACAAGGTGAAGGACAGCGGCATGGTGGATTTCGCCATTCTCCGCGCAGGGATCCGCGGTTACAGCGAAGGGGCACTGATGGAGGATGATACTCTGCAGGATAACCTGAAAGGGGCTACAGAAGCAGGAATCCCCATTGGCATCTATTTCTTCACACAGGCAACCACTAACGCGGAAGCGGTAGAAGAAGCCCAGTATACCATGGAACTGGTAAAGGATTATGATCTGGAGTATCCCATTTATGTAGATGTGGAAGCGGTTGCCAAAGACACCGCCCGCACCAGCATTCTTACCAGTGCGGAGCGTACGGATTTTGCCATTACCTTTATGGAGACTGTAAAGGCAGCAGGCTATAAGACCGGTATTTACGGGAACCTGAAGAGTTATATGCTGATGCTGGATATGGCACGATTGGAAGATTATGATAAATGGTTTGCAGACTACGATCTGCCCATTTATTTCCCGTATGAATACAACATGCTGCAGTATTCCGAAAGCGGCAGGATCAGCGGTATTCCCGAAGCGGTTGATCTGAATATCCTGTTCCAGTAGGAAATCTTAAAAAGGATATTTACAAACAGGAGAAGTGTGGTATCATATTTTCAGATGTAGTTTTCAAAACTACATTCGGAAGTTTAAGAAACGAGAAGGAGGTTCATATGAGCTATAAGATCGTCGTCGACAGTTGTTGCGAGCTGCCGGAGAAATACAAAAACGATAAGAGGTTTCAGATTGTACCTTTGGAATTGGAAGTAGGAGATTATCGGATCTGGGATGATGAGAATTTCGATCAGAAGGATTTCATCCGCCGTATTGCGGAAAGCCCCAAGTGTCCCAAGACAGCTTGTCCCTCTCCTCAGAAATATATGGAAGCTTACGACAGCGATGCCAATCATGTGTATGTGGTGACTTTGTCCGGTAAGCTCAGCGGATCTCATAACAGTGCCGTAGTAGGCAAGGATATGTATGAGGAGGAATACGGCAGAAAGCCGATCTATGTCTGTGATTCCGAGTCCGCTAGCATCGGCGAAACGCAGATCGCTTTAATGGCGATGAAGCTGGAGGAAATGGGTCTGACCTTTGCCCAGATCGTTACCAGGCTGGAAGAGTTCCGGGATAAGATGCACACTTATTTTGTGCTGGATAATCTGGAGACTCTGCGTAAGAACGGACGTCTTACCGGTGTAAAGGCACTGGTGGCATCAACGCTTAGCATTAAGCCCATTATGGCAGGTAAGAAGGGCTCCATTGTTCAGATCGGACAGGCCGTTGGAATTAAGAAAGCGCTGGCGCGTATGGTGGACAATATCATCGCGGACATCCCCAATCCGGAAGAGCGGACGGTGATGATCTCTCACGTCAATTGTTTTGAACGGGCACAGCTTGTGAAGGATATGCTGCTGAAGAAAGCAAAGTTTGCAGCCATAGAAATCTTCGATACTGCCGGTGTCAGCACAGTCTATGCCAACGATGGCGGCATTATCGTAACGGTATAAAGAACAGCGGATCATCTGCGGACCATCAGTTGTTTAGCCAGCGGTAGAAGCGTTCTTTCAGGTTCTTGGGCGGACGGTTTTCTTCCTCCCAAAGCGCCTGCTTGAGACGTGCTTCTTCCTCTTTCAGTTCATTCAGTCGGTTTTTCAGGATTTCGTCTACGAAAGCCTGAAGGACCGGCTTTTTTACGTAGAAGATCCGGGGAGATACGGAGGAAACAGAAGCGATAGCTTCTGTGGAAGCCGTAGCGTCCGGGGAAGGGCTTGTTTCCGGACAGACTGCCGGAGAAGGAGCATCAGGCTGAGGAACCGCCAGATAAAAGGCGGAGGTAGTAAGACTACGACGCTGCGCCAGGTCCTGTACCAGGGCGGTTGCTTTTTTACCGGTAACATCCCCGGGATCTTCCTGATAATCCAGCATATACAGATCAAAGTTCATGGGTTCTGCTAAAAGAGCCCCCTCACTTCCGTAGGTATGAAGATAGCAGATCTCGCCGGAAGCGATGAGCTTGTCGGCGGAACGCTGAAACAAACGCTCCAGCTGCTTTCGTTCTCCATATTGATTACTACAGATACAGACCTGCATGAGGACTCCTTTCGGGGGAATCATATTTCCGGAAATGAATGTGGCACTCCGGAGGGTGCACGGTTATGGATCACATGGTTATGATGGTGATAAAATAGCCACGAAACAGGACAAATACCAGAAGGATCTGAAGAATCAGGATCGCAGGCATTCCCCAGACAAAGTACCAGTGTTTGGTCTTATGACGGAACAGATGCATGCCAAGGATAGAGCCGATGCTTCCGCCAATGAGTGCAATGAGAAAAAGGGCTGATTCAGGGATCCGCCAGGCACGATTCACAGCCTTCCATTTATCCAGACCCATAAAAGCAAAGCCCAAAACGTTCACAACGGCGAGATAGATGCCGATCAAAGTAAGTACATTCATAAAAAAACCATCCAAACGCTTTTTTATTCATCTTAGCGAATGGATGGTTTTTCGTCAATGTAAGGGACAGGAGCTTATTCCTGAAAACCGGGGAAAAATCCGGATCAGTCTTTCTTCAGAATGCCTGCCTGCTGCAGCTTCATGGCACGAACCTTGGTGGAAAGACCAAAGAGGTTGATGAAGCCTTCTGCATCATGGTGGTCATAGAGATCACCGGTGGTGAAGGATGCGATGCTCTCATTGTACAGAGAGTAAGGAGAAGTCTCGCCGGCCTTGATGATGTTGCCCTTGTACAGCTTAAACTTCACTTCACCGGTCACATACTGCTGTGTGGACTCGATGAAGGCCTGCTCTGCTTCCCGCAGAGGAGAGAACCACTTTCCTTCATATACTAACTGTGCGAACTTGTCGCCCATTTCTTTCTTCTCGCGATATACGTCACGATCCAGGATCAGCTCTTCCAGCTGCTGGTGTGCTTCGTACAGGATGGTTCCTCCAGGAGTCTCATAGACGCCGCGGCTCTTCATACCAACCACACGGTTCTCAACGATATCCACAATACCGATGCCGTGCTTTCCGCCTAACTTATTCAGGGTACGGATGATATCGGAAACCTTCATCTTCTTGCCGTTTACAGCGGTAGGAATACCCTTCTCAAAGGAGATGGTCACATACTCGCCTTCATCGGGAGCTTTCTCGGGGGTAACACCAAGTACCAGAAGATGGTCGAAATTAGGTTCATTGGAAGGATCTTCCAGTTCCAGACCTTCGTGGCTGATGTGCCAGATGTTACGGTCACGGCTGTAGCTGGAATCTGCAGAGAAAGGAAGGTGAATCCCATGCTGCTTGCAGTATTCGATCTCGGATTCACGGGAATCCATGGTCCACTTCTCATTTCTCCAGGCTGCGATGATCTTCAGATCGGGAGCCAGTGCCTTGATACCCAGCTCAAAACGGATCTGATCGTTGCCCTTACCGGTTGCACCGTGGCAGATGGCGGTAGCGCCTTCCTTACGAGCGATCTCTACCAGTTTCTTGGCGATCAGAGGTCTTGCCATGGAAGTACCTAACAGATACTTGTTCTCATATACGGCGTGTGCCTGTACGCAGGGAACGATATATTCATCACAGAATTCGTCGATGACATCTTCAATGTAAAGCTTGGAAGCACCGCAGGACTTTGCTCTTTCTTCCAGACCGTCCAGCTCTTCTTCCTGCCCGCAGTCGATGCATACGCATACAACTTCGTAATCAAAATTCTCCTTTAACCAGGGGATGATCGCTGTGGTATCCAGTCCGCCTGAGTATGCTAAGATAACTTTTTCTTTTGCCATTGTTTTCTCCATTCCGAAGCCACCGGGGCTTCTGTCTATGATCTGTATTTCTCGCGGTTATTTTCAATGCTGCAATCAATATACATCATTAAAATTAGGAATGCAAGCATAAATTTGCATACTTATACACGAATTATTTGGCTTTATTCATAAAATATGCATAAATATGAAATTAGACTTGCATAATATTCATTATATGGCTATACTGAGAAAAGATTTTCGTATTTTGCCCTGAGTGGGTGTATGATTAGGTACAGATCAACATTATAGAAAGAACGGAACAATTATTATGGTAAAAGTTGGTATTATCGGAGCAACCGGTTACGCAGGAGCGGAGCTGGTTCGTCTGTTAACAAATCATAAGGACGCCGAGATCGTATGGGTCGGCTCCAGAAGTTATGCGGATCAGGATTATTCTTCCGTATATCAGAATATGTATCATATCCTGGATGACAAGTGCGTGGATGCAGAAGATCACGATGCACTGCTGAAGCTGGCGGATGAGGTGGACGTGATCTTCACGGCAACCCCCCAGGGCTTCTTATCTTCTTTATTAAAGGAAGACCTTCTGGCAAAAGCAAAATTCATCGACTTAAGTGCGGATTACCGTATTAAAGATGTGGCAACCTATGAGAAGTGGTATAAGATCACCCATCAGTCGCCGCAGTTGATCGAAGAAGCCGTATACGGTCTGTGTGAAGTGAACCGGGAAGACATTAAGAAGGCAAGGATCCTGGCCAATCCCGGATGCTACACTACCTGCTCCATTTTAAGTGCGTATCCTCTGGTAAAGGAAGGGCTCATTGACGGCAACACGCTGATCATCGATGCCAAGAGCGGTACCTCCGGTGCCGGCCGCGGAGCGAAGGTTCCCAACCTGTTCTGTGAAGTGAATGAGAATGTGAAGGCATATGGCGTAGCAACGCATCGTCATACACCGGAGATCGAAGAACAGCTTGGTTATGCAGCAGGTAAGGAGATCACCGTTTCCTTCACCCCGCATCTGATCCCCATTAACCGTGGTATCCTGGTAACCGCATATGCATCGGTAACCCCCGGCACTACAAAGGAACAGATCGCGGCAGCCTATAAAAAGTATTACGAGAAGGAGCATTTCATCCGCCTTCTTCCCGAAGGCATTTGCCCCGAGACCCGCTGGGTGGAGACCAGTAATTATGTGGATATCAACTTCAAGCTGGATGAGCGTACCGGTCGCGTGATCATCATGGCAGCCCTGGACAACCTGGTAAAGGGAGCAGCAGGACAGGCTCTGCAGAACATGAACATCATGTTCGGCCTGCCGGAAGACGAAGGACTGGAGAATTCCCCCATTTTTCCGTAGGAAAATGCAATTTTCGTAAGGACATTGTTATTTCCTGTAGGGAAAATGTAGCTTATACCATCCGGTAGCCCTGTGGCATAACAACCGGAAATAATCCATGAGAGATGAGAAACAGGAGAAGGAATGGCAGAATATACCATCCGTTCTATGACAATTGAAGATTATGATCAGGTAAAGGCTCTGTGGATGACCATCCATGGATTCGGTATCCGAAGCATCGATGATTCCCGTGAAGGTGTGGAACGTTTCCTCCGTCGTAACCCCGGGATCAGTGTGGTGGCAGTGCAGGATAGCGAAGTGGTAGGTGCGATCCTTTGCGGCCACGACGGCAGACGCGGATGCCTGTATCATGTATGCGTCCGGGAAGATCACAGACGCTGCGGCATCGGCAAGGCCATGGTGGTGCATTGCATGCAGGCCCTGCAGAAGGAGAACATCAATAAGGTCAGCCTGATCGCTTTTCAGGTAAACGATGTGGGCAATGCTTTCTGGCATGAGATCGGCTGGACCGAGCGGGAAGATCTGAACTATTACGATTTTACCCTGAACGAAAAGAACATTACAGAATTCAACAAATAGATAATCGAGGTAACAATTATGCAGGTCATTACAGGCGGTATTACCGCAGCACAGGGATTTCAGGCTGCATCTGCTGCAGCCGGGATCAAATATAAGGATCGTACCGATATGGCGATGGTCTATTCCACCGCGCCCTGTACCGCAGCCGGCACCTTTACCAGCAACGTGGTAAAGGCTGCTTGTGTACAGTGGGATATGGAGATCGTAAAAAGCGGAAAACCGCTGCAGGCAGTGGTGATCAATTCCGGTATCGCCAACGCCTGTACCGGTAAGGAAGGCTTTGATGCCTGTGAAGCAACGGCAAAAGGTGTGGAGAAAGCACTGGGCATTCCTTATGATAGCGTTGCGGTAGCTTCTACCGGCGTGATCGGTATGCAGCTTCCCGTGGATAAGCTGGTAGCAGGTGTCGCACAGATGGCACCGGCACTGGAGGGCTCTTTGGAAGCTGGAACCGCAGCCTCCAAAGCCATCATGACCACCGATACCGTGAACAAGGAGATCGCCGTTACCTTTGAGGCCGGCGGAAAGAAAGTGACTTTGGGCGGTATGAGCAAGGGCAGCGGTATGATCCATCCCAACATGTGCACCATGCTGGCCTTTCTGGGAACCGATCTGGCCATTGAGAAGGCACTGTTACAGGAAGCCTTAAGTGAAGTGGTGCAGGACAGCTTCAATATGATCACCGTGGACGGAGATACCTCCACCAACGATACCCTGCTGTGCATGGCCAACGGCCTGGCAGGCAATGCAGTGATCCGTCAGAAGGATCAGGATTACGAAGCCTTTAAGGAGGCTTTGACATATGTATGTGTTACCCTGGCAAAGAAGATGGCAGCAGACGGCGAAGGTGCCAGCAAGCTTTTTGAAGCCCGGGTGGTAAATGCCAGATCCAAGGCAGATGCAAGAACCCTGTCCAGAGCCATTGTAGGTTCCAATCTGTCCAAGGCAGCCATCTTCGGATGCGATGCCAACTTCGGACGGTTCTTATGTGCCATGGGTTATTCCGGCGCATCCTTTGATCAGGAGGATGTGGAGCTGTTCTTTAAGAGCGCGAACGGTACCTTGCAGGTATTCGATCACGGCACGCCCCTTCCCTTTGATGAGGATCTGGCACTTAAGATCATGAAGGCCGATGCAGTGACGGTCTACGTGGATATGCACGAAGGAACGGAAGAAGCCACTGCCTGGGGCTGTGATCTGACCTATGATTATGTAAAGATCAATGCAGATTATCGTAGTTGAGGGAGGTAATTATGTCTGAGGATATGAACGAGGTTTTAAAGAAAGCGGAGGTCCTGATCGAAGCACTGCCTTATATCCAGCAGTTCAATCGCAAGATCATCGTTGTAAAATACGGCGGATCCGCCATGAGCGATCCGGAACTGCAGAAGAACGTCATTAAGGACGTTACACTGCTAAAGCTGGTTGGCTTTAAACCCATCATCGTACACGGTGGCGGTAAGGAGATCAGCCGCTGGGTAGGCAAAGTAGGCAAAGAGCCTAAATTCGTCAACGGGTTGCGTGTTACCGATGATGAAACCATGGAGATTGCCGAGATGGTGCTGAATAAGGTAAATAAGGCCCTGGTTTCCATGGTCCAGGAGCTTGGAGTCAAAGCCGTTGGTATCAGTGGCAAGGACGGCGGACTTCTTCAGGCGGAAAAGAAATATTCCGATGGCCAGGATATCGGTTATGTAGGAAATGTTATCGGTGTAGATCCCAAGGTCTTATATGACCTGCTGGAGAAGGATTTCCTTCCCATTGTGGCACCCATCGGACTGGGAGAAGATTCCACTTCCTACAATATCAATGCGGACGATGCAGCCTGCGCCATTGCGAAAGCAGTCCACGCAGAGAAATTAGCATTCCTTACGGATATCGAAGGCCTGTATAAGGACATTAACGATAAGAGTACCTTTATCTCCAGACTGACGGCTTCTCAGGCCGATCGGCTCATCGAAGACGGCTTCATCGGAGGCGGCATGCTTCCCAAGCTGAATAACTGCACTTCGGCCATTAAGGCCGGCGTTAACCGGGTGCATATCCTGGATGGACGGATCCCCCACTGCTTACTGCTGGAGATCTTTACCAACAAGGGTATCGGAACCGCCATCATTGCAGACGAAGACCAGATCCAGTAGGATCCTGCAGAACCTGACAATTATCCGAAAGGCCGGTAAGAGCCTTTCATTTTCCGAAAGGATGGGTTGACCCATGAGCATGAAAGATTATATCGAAGGGGCGGAAAGTGCCCTGTTACATACTTATAACCGGTATCAGATCGTTTTCGACAAGGCAGACGGCGTGTACATGTACGATCTGGATGGGAAGAAATATCTGGATTTCTATGCGGGGATCGCGGTATTTGCCCTGGGACATCATTACAAGGATTACGATGATGCCTTAAAAGAGCAGATCGACAAGATCATCCACACCTCCAATTATTATTACAATGTACCGGCCATCGAAGCGGCCATGAAGCTTAAAAAGGTGTCCGGTATGGACCGTGTTTTCTATACCAACAGTGGTGCGGAAGCCATTGAAGGTGCCCTTAAGGCGGCACGGAAATATGCCTATCTGAAGGACGGACATACAGATCATGAGATCATCGCCATGAACCATTCCTTCCACGGCAGAACCTTCGGCGCTTTATCCGTAACCGGCAATCCGCATTATCGGGAAGCCTTTGAGCCTATGATCGGCAACATCCGGTTTGCGGATCTTAATGATATTGACAGCGTAAAAGCACAGATCACTGACAAGACCTGCGCCATCCTCCTGGAGACCATTCAGGGAGAAGGTGGCATTATTCCTGCTAACGAGAGCTTCTTAAAGGAGCTTCGCCGGATCTGTGATGAGAAGGATATTCTCCTGATCCTGGATGAGATCCAGTGCGGTATGGGCCGGAGCGGATCTATGTTTGCGTGGCAGGAGTACGGTGTAAAGCCGGATATCATGACCTGTGCCAAGGCACTGGGCTGTGGCGTACCGGTAGGAGCCTTCCTTATGACGGAGAAAGTAGGGGCACATTCTCTGGTGGCAGGAGACCACGGAACCACCTACGGAGGCAACCCTCTGGCATGTGCTGCCATCAACAAAGTGCTTGATTTATACGAGGAGAACCATATAATAGAACATGTGAATCAAGTGGCTCCGAACCTTACACAGGTGCTGGATGCGTTTGTGGAGAAGTATCCTTTTGTAACCTGTCGCAGGGGCAAGGGGCTGATCCAGGGTCTGGTGTTTGACCGGCCGGTTGCCGGCGTGATCGGTCGCGCTCTGGAGAAGGGACTGATCCTCATTAATGCAGGTACTAATATCATTCGTTTCATCCCGCCGCTGGTGATCACAGATGAAAATATTGATGAGATGGCAGCGATCTTAGACGAATGTATGCAGGCTGAAGCTGCTTCGTCCGCTGAATAAACATAAAGGATTGGCATGCATTTAAGAAAACGTATTATTTCCATTCTGGTCATATGCGCACTGACAGGAAGTGTCTTGTTTGGGGCTGCATCAGGGATTCTTGGTCTTCAGGGCGAAGAATCCTTTTTTGAACGCAGTCACAAGGAGACACTTTATTTGTGGTATACCCAGGAATCCCTGACGGATTACCTCAACGGTGCGGCAGCGGCCTACAATGAAGATCATAAGGTCCGGGTAGAGCCCATGCTGGTTTCTTCCACGGAATATATGGAACAGATCAATGACGCCTCGCTTCATTCCGAAGAAGGACCGGATCTGTTCATTACGACCAACGATGCCCTGGAGAAGGCGTATCTTGCAGGTCTTGCCTGTGAAGTGCCCGATCGCAGAGGCGTACTGAGTACTTCTTTTTTTCCAAGAGCGGCTTTAAGCGCCATCAGTACCGAAGGGAAGAAGGTGGCTTATCCTCTGTATTACGAGACCAGTGGTCTTCTGGTGAATACGACCTATCTGGAAGAGTATGCTACCAGTCAGGTCCTGGCAGAGACTGCAACCGAGGGCGAGGAAGATGAAAGCCGGACGCAGGCTGCCGAGGATGCTTCCGGGAACGAAGCGGAAGCGGAGCCGGAACTGACCGAAGAGCAGAAAGCACTTATCGAAGAGCGGGTTGCAAGCTTTAAGCCTGCCACCTTTGCCCAGCTGGAAGCCTTCGCCAACGGTTATGATGCTCCGGAACTGGTAGAGAGCATCTTTAAGTGGGATGTGACCAACATTTTCTATAATTACGCCTTCCCCGGCGCTTACCTGAATGTAGGAGGGGAGAGCGGAGATGATGTGGAGCAGCTGGATTTCTATAACCTGAATGCTATTCGGGCGCTGAACGAATTCCAGAAGCTGAATCAGTTCTTCTTCTTTGAGACCAAGAATTGTGCCTATGATACCGTCATCAGTGAATTCCTGGAAGGCAAGGTGGTATTTACCATCGCCGGGATCGATGCGGTAAGTACGCTGGAGAAAGCACGGGAAGAAGGCACCTTTACCTATGATTATGAGATCCTGCCCCTTCCGGATATCAATGAGGAACTGCTGACCCGGGAACTTTCCATTTCCACGGTGGTAGCCATTAACGGATATTCCGAACATGTTCAGGAAGCAGATGATTTTGCGGCATTTCTTACCTGTGATTACACAGAACCGCTGTATACCTATACCGGTAAGCTGGCCGCCAATTTAAATACGGTTTACGAGCAGGAAGCCTATGAGACTTTCCGCAGGATCTACGACGGATCCATTTCCATTGCAAAGCTGCTGGAGACCGGTAATTACTGGATCCAGCTGGAGATCGCCCTGGAGGAGATCTGGTCCGGAGCCGATACCAATACTACTTTGAAGGGCGTGGCAGAAACCATCGCGGCCCAGGTATCCGGAGAAGAAGTAAGTCTGGAGACCATTGAAGTCCCGGTGGAAGAGACCGGGGAAGAAGTGCTGGAAGAGGGCGAAATGCCGTAAGAAGGCAATTAATAAGATTTTCTTAAGGACTTGCAAACCGCAAGTCCTTATTTTACAATGAACACAGATTGCACTGAGGGACTTCTCTTTTTCTGGAAAGGGAAGTTTGCAATGAGATTTTTTCAAGTTACCGTTGTTTCCATTATCATTTCTTTACTACTTTGTGGCTGCAGCCGGAGAGATCAGATCCTCCTGTCGGAATATGAGAGCACCGCAGAGGCGGCATCTGAGACGACTTCGTATGAAACAGAGATTGAGACAGAACAGACGGCGAATGGGACGATTTATGTCCATGTATGCGGCGCTGTGACAACGCCCGGGGTGTATGAACTTCCGGAAGGAAGCCGCTATTTTGAAGCGGTGCGTGCAGCCGGCGGCTTTACACAGGACGCAGATACAGATTATATCAATATGGCAAAACAGGCAGAGGACGGAGCGAAGATCACCGTTCCTACTCTTGAAGAAGGGAAAGCCTTAAGAGAGAAGAAGGAGGATCTCCCTTCGGAAATGGCAGGCACAGCCTCCTCTTCCCGGGAAGCACAGACACAGGTTAACCTGAATACGGCAACCCTGGAGCAACTTTGTACACTGCCCGGTGTGGGAGAGACCAGAGCCCGGAGCATCCTTGCTTATCGGGAGACCCATGGGGATTTTTCCAAGATCGAGGATATCATGAAGGTATCCGGGATCAAGGACGGATTGTTTCAGCAGATCAAGGATCGTATTACGGTATGATCCTTTCACATAGAACGTGAGGAGAGTATGGCTAAGAAAGTACTGGTAGTAGATGACGAAAAGCTGATCGTGAAGGGCATTCGTTTCAGCCTGGAACAGGACGGTATGGAAGTGGATGTGGCGTATGATGGTGAAGAAGCGCTGCAGAAGATCCGCGAGAATACCTATGATATTGTTTTGCTGGATGTCATGCTGCCCAAACTGACCGGTTTCGAAGTATGCCAGCAGGTCCGGGATTTCTCTTCCGTTCCCATTGTGATGCTTACGGCGAAGGGTGATGATATGGATAAGATCCTGGGTCTGGAATACGGCGCAGACGATTACATCACCAAGCCTTTCAATATTCTGGAAGTGAAGGCGCGGATCAAGGCCATTATGCGCCGGAGCGGCCGGAAGGAGACCAAGGCGGAGACGCCTGCCCTTCTGGAAAACGGAGATCTTCGTATGGATCTGGAAAGCCGCAGATTATATATTGCGGACAAAGAGATCAATCTGACGGCGAAAGAGTTCGAGGTACTGGAACTTCTGGTAGCCAATCCCAATAAAGTATACAGCAGAGAAGCATTACTGAATCTCATCTGGGGTGCGGATTATCCCGGAGACGTGCGTACCGTGGATGTTCATATCAGACGCTTGCGGGAAAAGGTGGAGACCAACCCCAGCGAGCCCAAGTATGTACACACCAAGTGGGGCGTAGGTTATTTCTTTAAGGGATGAGGTTCGTACTCAAAATGCGTTCTTTTCTGAAAACGATCTGGAATAAAATCAGGACATCTCAGAGCTTACGTTCTCAGGTGCTCCTTGCGATCATGCTGGTAGGTATCGCACCTACCTTTATCTTGCGGTATGGCATTCTGGAAAGCTATGAGCGGCGTGCGGTGACGGTTAAGACCACCGAGGCTTCTCAGCAGCTGATGATCATTGCCAACCATCTGATCAATTCTTCTTATCTTCAGGGCAGTAATTCCGATGTGGTCAATGCGGAGCTGACGCAGATCGCCAGCTTGTACGACGGTCGTGTCCTGATCATCGGATCTAATTTTAAAGTGGTGAAAGATACCTATGGCATCAGTAAAGGAAAGACTATCATTTCCGAGGAAGTGATCAAGTGTTTCCTGGGACAGAGTATGTCCAATTACGATCAGACCCATGGTTATATTGAGATCCTGACGCCCATTCAGTCCACCAATCTGTCCAACTTCGGACAGGATGCGCTGGATGTGGGGGATTCTACCGTGGTGGAAGGCGTTATGCTGACCAGCGTTTCCACGGATTCTATTACAAGGACCATGGAGCTATTGGAGCGGCAGGCACTTCTGCTGCAGATCATCATGATCGTGGTGATCTTCGTCATCGCGGTGATCCTGTCTCTCATTCTGGTAAAGCCTTTTGATCGTGTCACCCATGCCATCAATGAAGTAAAGGGCGGTTTCAGCAACCAGCCCATTGAAGTAGACGATTATGTGGAGACCCGTCACATTCTGGAAGCCTTTAACCAGTTACTGTCCCGGATGCGGGTCATCGATGAGTCCCGGGAAGAGTTCGTTTCCAATGTGTCCCATGAGTTAAAGACGCCGCTGACTTCCATGAAGGTGCTGGCGGATTCCCTGGTAAGCCAGGAGGAAGTGCCGGCGGAATTATACCGGGAATTCATGGAGGATATTACCAAGGAGATCGACCGGGAAAATGCCATCATCAACGACCTGCTGGCTCTGGTGAAGATGGACCGTACCGTCGGCGACCTGAATGTAAACCGTGTGGATGTAAATGCCATGACGGAGCTGGTATTAAAGCGCCTTCGTCCCATTGCCAGAAAGCGGGATATTGAAGTAACCTTCGAAAGCATCCGGCCGGTGACGGCAGATGTGGATGAAGTGAAGATGACCATGATCATTTCCAACCTGGTGGAGAATGCGATCAAGTACAACCACGAGCATGGTTGGGTAAAGGTGGTGCTGGATGCGGATCATAAGGAATTTACCCTGACGGTAAGCGATTCCGGCGTGGGAATCCCGGAAAGTGCTCAGGATCATATTTTCGAGCGATTCTATCGGGTGGACAAGTCCCATTCCCGGGAGATCGGCGGCACAGGCCTTGGCCTTGCCATTACCAAAAATGCGGTGCTGATGCATCGTGGTTCCATTCAAGTAAGCAGTGTAGAAGGAGAAGGGGCAACCTTTACGGTGAAAGTGCCTCTGATATATCAATCATGAGAAGACTGTTGAGTCTGTGTCTGTCTCTGGTGCTGGCCCTTAGCCTTTTGTCGGGCTGCGGGAAGGAAGTTCCCGAAGGAACGCCTTATCAGGTCAGTTATCTGAACCGGGAGAAGACCAAGGTAGTGACCAATCCTTATTATGTAACGGCGACGGATACCATGGGGATCATCGCCCAGCTGATCGAGGCCCTTCAGACCCAGCCCGAAGAGTACGAGATGATCGCGCCCATGGCCGGTGTGAATCTCTTAAGCTACGAGTTTGCCGATGGCCTGTTGTTGATGGATTTTGATTCCGGTTACCGTTCCATGACCAATACGGAAGAAGTACTTACGCGTGCAGCCATTGTGCGGTCTCTGGATGCATTGGAAGAAGTAAGCGGTGTATCCTTTACCATTGCAGGCGAAGCACTGCTGGATGCCCTGGGGAATCCGGTAGGCGTGATGAAGGCGGAGAATTTCGTGGATAATCCGGGAACGGAGATCAACTCCTATGAGCAGGCGCAGCTTCATCTGTATTTTGCCAACAGCGATGGAACCGCTCTGGTGGATACTTACCGGACCATCGCTTACAGCACCAACATTTCCATGGAACGTCTGGTAATAGAGCAGCTCATCGCAGGTCCTAATATTGACGAAGTCATTGCTACCATTCCGGCGGATACCAAGATCATCAGTATCGCGGTAAATGACGGTGTGTGCTATGTCAATCTGGACGATCATTTCCTGGCGGCGGTGCCTTCTGTCAGTGCGGAAGTGACCATCTATTCCATTGTTAATTCGCTGGTGGAACTGACCAGTGTCAATAAAGTGTCCATCTCTGTCAACGGAGCTTCGGACATGATGTATCGGGAGAGCATCTCTCTGGCGAAGCCTTTTGAGCGGAATCTGGAGCTGATCGCGGAGTAATGTGTTTTTATGCAAATCAAGCGGCCTTTATGTCTGGTCTGCGGGATATTTGCCTTGCTGGTGCTGGTGGCGGTGCGTCTGGCTCCCCCACCGGCGGAACCTTATACCGGTCTGGACCGGGAAGAGGTCAGGATCACCGGCGTGGTGACCAATAAGCAACTAAGATCCTTCAGCGGCGGAAGTACCGTTCTGGAACTGACCGTCCATGACCTTTCTGATTTTTCTGTCCGGGGCTTTTCGGGCCCCTGTCCTTTGCCTTCGGGCGTGATCCTTCAAATAGCGGATCTTCATAATGAACCGGCCATCGGAGCCACCATCACAGCGGAGGGAAGCCTGCGCTGCTATCAGCATGCCACCAATCCGGGAGAATTCGATGCTGTAGAGTATTACCGCATCCAGAGGGTGGATTTCGCCATGCGTTCGGGGTATATCCTGGGAAATGCACCGCCTCGTTTTGGCCTTCGGGAGTCCATGTATCAGTGGCGCAGATGTTTCGAGATCATCCTGGAGAGAGCGTTTCCGCAGGAAGAAGCGGGGATCTTAAAAGCCATGCTTCTGGGGGATAAGACTTCTCTGTCGGAGGATACCCGGAAACTGTACCAGACCTCCGGGATCCTGCATGTGCTGGCAATCTCGGGTCTTCACATATCCATCCTGGGGCTGATGCTTTATCGCTTGTTAAAGCGGCTCTATGTGCCCGCTTTCCTGGCAGCCCCTGTGTGCCTTACATTTATCCTGCTATTCTCCATGCTCATCGGTGGCGGGATCTCCCCTACACGGGCGATCTTCATGTTTGCACTGAAAATCCTGGGAGACGTGCTGGGACGGACCTACGATATGCTGACGGCAGTGACGCTGGC
>JAIKYN010000147.1 GCA_024683155.1 Lachnospiraceae bacterium
GGATACCTTCCGAGGAGCCATGATCCCCGGGAGTAAAGCTCCGCCAAAGAGAATAAGGAGGTTTTGTATGCTTAGAATCGGTATGCTTACCAGCGGTGGTGATTGCCAGGCGCTGAATGCGGCCATGCGAGGCGTGGTAAAATGTCTTACCTGCAGTACAAAAGATCTGGAGATCTACGGTTTTCTGGATGGCTACAAAGGATTGATCTACGGAAATTTCCGTATGCTGACCGGAGCGGATTTTACCGGGATCCTGACCAAAGGCGGTACGATGCTGGGCACCTCCCGTATGCCGTTTAAGCAAATGCGTGATCCCGATGAGAACGGTTTGGATAAAGTAGATGCCATGAAGCAGAATTATTATAAGCTTCAGCTGGACTGCCTGGTGATCCTGGGTGGTAACGGAACCCACAAGACAGCAAATCTTCTTCGGGAAGAAGGGTTAAACATCATTACATTACCCAAGACTATTGATAATGATCTTTGGGGTACGGATATGACCTTTGGTTTCCAAAGTGCGGTGAACATCGCCACAGACTGTATCGATTGTATTCATACTACGGCTTCTTCTCACGGCCGGGTATTTATCGTAGAAGTTATGGGACATAAGGTAGGATGGCTGACATTAAATGCCGGTATGGCCGGCGGAGCAGACATTATTCTGATCCCTGAGATTCCCTACAAGATCAATAAGGTAGTGGAAGCCATCGAAGCACGGAATAAGAGAGGCAGCCGATTTACCATTCTGGCGGTGGCAGAAGGTGCGATCTCTCACGAAGATTCCAAGTTGTCGAAGAAAGAATATAAAGAAAAATTAAGCCATTATACTTACCCCTCCGTTTCTTATGAACTGGCAGCAGAGATTTCCAAGAAGACCGGCCAGGAAGTAAGAGTAACGGTTCCCGGGCATATGCAAAGAGGTGGGGCACCATGTCCTTACGACCGTGTTTTTGCAAGCCGTTTGGGAGCAGAGGCCGGAGAGCTTATATTGAAGGGTGAATATGGATTTATGGTGGGCATTCGCAATCGTGAGATCGTGAAGGTTCCGCTGGAGGAAGTTGCCGGAAAGCTGAAGATGGTAGATCCGGAGTCTTCCATTATCAAAGAAGCAAAAGCACTGGGCATTAGTTTCGGTGATTAAGGAAAGTTCTGGGGAATAACATGTCATACACTGCACTTTATCGTAAATATCGTCCCATGGGGTTTGAAGACGTCAAGGGACAGGATGCCATTGTTACGACGCTGAAGAATCAGCTGAGTAACGACCGGGTAGGCCACGCATATCTTTTCAGCGGCACCAGAGGAACGGGTAAAACCACCATTGCCAAGATCTTTGCGAAAAGTGTCAACTGCGAACATCCCGTAAACGGAAACCCCTGCGGAGAATGCGCAGTATGCAAAGCCATCACTTCCGGAAGCAGCCTGAACGTGATCGAGATCGATGCAGCTTCCAACAACGGCGTGGACAACATTCGTCAGATCGTAGATGAAGTAACGTATTCTCCCACACAGGGAAGATATAAGGTATACATCATCGACGAGGTTCATATGTTATCAACGGGGGCCTTCAATGCCTTGCTGAAGACTTTGGAGGAACCCCCGGCTTATGTTATTTTTATTCTGGCAACGACGGAGATCCATAAGATCCCCATTACCATTTTGTCCCGTTGCCAGCGATATGATTTCAAGCGGATCTCTAACGAGACCATTACCGGCCGTTTACAGGAGATCCTTCAAAAAGAAAATATAGAAGCAGAGGAAAAAGCAGTCCGATATGTGGCAAGAGCGGCAGACGGATCTATGCGTGACGGGTTAAGTCTGCTGGATCAGTGTATTGCATTCCATCTGGGGCAGAAACTGACCTACGAAATGGTACTGGATGTGCTGGGAGCAGTGGATACCGGTGTGTTCAGCCAGCTGTTTCGCGGTGTACTGGACCGTAATGTTCCTGCCTGTATGGATGTCATTGCACAGATCGTGGATCAGGGCCGTGAGCCGGTTCAGTTCATACAGGATTTCATCTGGTATCTTCGTAATCTGCTTTTGTTGCAGGTGGCAGAAGGATCGGAAGATGTACTGGGAACCTCTGCAGAAAATCAGGAGCGTATGAAGGAAGAAGCAACCCTTACGGATTCCCTTACCATCATGCGCTATATTCGTGTCTTATCGGAGCTTACCAATCAGATCCGTTATGCAGCGCGTAAGCGGGTACTCATCGAGGTGGCGCTGATCAAGCTTTGCAAACCGGAGATGGAGACAGACAACGAGTCCGTTCTGGAACGGATCCGGGTGCTGGAAGACAAAATGGAAAACGGAGCCGTCACTTATGTGGCTGCCCCCGGTACGCCAACCGGCGATACTTCGTACTTGCAGGAACCGAAAGCCACTCTTCCCGCGGCGCTTCCGGAAGATGTGGAACTGGCCCGGAATAAATGGCCCCAGATCATTGCACAACTGGAACAACCCTTGCCGGTACTTCTTAAGAAAGCAAGAGTCAGTATAGAAAACAATCAGCTGGCGTTGGTATTTACAGATAATACAGACTATGATTTTGTTCGTCAGGAAACGCATATCACACAGGTTAAGGAGGCTATTGCCGGGATCATCGGTAAGGAAGCGGAAGTAAAAGTGATCTCTACCACTTCCCAGAGAGAAACGGATCATAAATATCCGGATATCCTGCAGGGAGCCATTAATTTATCCGGTGTTAACGTAGGTGAGATCGAGGAAGACGGAAGCGAAGCTTATGAGGATCTGCCGGTAGAAGAGAGCATGACACGAGCCGATGCTGCGCAAGCGGATATCATACAGACAGATACGACACAGACGGAAGCCGGGCGGGCTGATACAACGCAGGAAGATAAAGAACATATTGGCGAATTTTCTGCAGCAGAAATAATATCTGATGATACCGCAGAAGTGTATAACAGCACATCGGCCGGAGGCGCCGGTGAGACTGCCGGTACGGTGGATACATTCATTCCCGAGGAAGAGGATGAGGATGATGACGAACCGGAAGAATTTTTAGATGAAGAGGATGAATCGCAATAGGCGGTTTGATCATACAAAAGAAAGTAATGAACCAAAGGAGATAAAAAGATATGGCTAAAAGAGGTGGATTTCCCGGAGGCGCAATGCCCGGCAACATGGCAAATTTAATGAAGCAGGCACAGCGTATGCAGCGCCAGATGGAAGAAAACCAGAAGGAAATGGAAACCAAGGAATTTTCTGCTAAAGCCGGTGGCGGCGCTGTGGAAGTGGTAGTAAACGGAAGCAAGGAAGTGCTTCGCGTGACCATTTCTCCGGAAGCAGTAGACCCCGATGATGTAGAGATGCTGCAGGATCTCATCCTTGCAGCGACCAATGAGGCACTGAAGGCAGCAGATGAAGCAAACAATGAATTAATGAGCAAGATGACTGGCGGCTTAACCGGAGGACTTCCGTTCTAATGGATCTGTACAGTGGCTATATCAACAAGTTGATCGAAGAGCTGGCGTCTTTGCCCGGAATCGGAACAAAGTCAGCCCAAAGGCTGGCTTTTTATCTGATCAATATGCCGCAGGACAGGGTCAATCATTTGACGAAGGTGATTTCCGAAGCAAAGGAGAATGTAAAGCATTGTAAGGTATGCTGCACCATGACGGATCAGGAAGTCTGCCCGATCTGTTCCAATCCTGCGCGCAATCACAAACAGATCATGGTGGTGGAAAATTCCAGAGATCAGGCGGCTTATGAAAAGACCGGAAAGTATGATGGCGTGTACCATGTGCTCAATGGCTCTATTTCGCCGCTTTTAGGGATCGGACCCAACGATATCAACCTGAAAGAGCTGATGATCCGCCTGGAAGGGGATGTGGATGAGGTGATCATCGCAACCAACTCCAGCCTGGAAGGCGAGACCACGGCAATGTATATCAGCAAACTGATCAAACCGACGGGGATCAAGGTTACGCGGATCGCCAGTGGCGTTCCGGTTGGCGGCGATCTGGAAAATATTGACGAGGTTACTTTGTTGCGAGCCTTAGACGGCCGCACGGAATTATAAGAAGGGGTGAAACAATGAACAAGAAAGAATTCGGAAGTATCAATGGAAGAACCGTTTATCTGTATACCATTGCCAATGCAAACGGTATGAAGGCGGAGATCCTGGACTACGGCGCAATTTTGAGAAGCCTTTATGTTCCCGGTAAAAACGGGGAACCGGTGGATGTATGCCTGGGATTTGAGACAGCAGAAGAATATACGGTGAACGGACCGTTTATGGGCGCTACGGTAGGACCTTGTGCAAACCGTACCGCAGGAGCTGCTTATGAGATTGACGGGGTTTCTTATAAGATGGCAGTCAATGACGGACCCAACAATCTTCATAGCGATATTCAGAAGGGATACCACAAGACATTCTTTGAAGTAGACGCAAAAGATGACAGTATTACCTTAAGCCTGACTGATCCGGACGGAAGTATGGGCTTTCCCGGAACCAAAGAATTTGCAGTAACCTATACGGTAACAGCGGACAATGCATTGCAGCTGGATTATAAGGTAACAACCGATAAAAAGACCATCATCAATCCGACCAATCATTCATACTTTAACCTTTCCGGACACGGAGCAGGTTCCATTGAGAATCACCTGCTGACTATTAAAGCACAGCGATATACGCCTGTGATCCAGGGATCCATTCCTACCGGGGAGTTAGCACCTGTGGCAGGAACGCCCATGGATTTTACGGCGCCTAAGGAGATCGGAAAAGAAATCCGCGCTGATTTTGAGCAGTTGCACTTTACAGGCGGATATGATCACAACTGGGTTCTGGATGATTATGACGGTTCTCTTCACACCATAGCTGTGTTAAGTGATCCGGCTTCCGGAAGAAAGATGGAAGTAGCAACTACATTACCGGGTGTTCAGTTCTATGCCGGTAATTTCATAGGAGAACAGAAGGCAAAAGGCGGCTTGATGTATCATAACCGCAGCGGTCTGGCGTTGGAGACACAGTTCTTCCCCGATACCATTCATGAGCCTTCCTTCCCTTCTTATTTATTTGATGCACAGCATCCTTATCAATCAACAACTGTTTATCGGTTTTTTCAGGACTGATGAACGGACAGGATCTATAAATGCCTAAGAACGACGAGCATACGTATTACGACGACGAAACAGGACAACGGGAAAGCTATAAAACAAAGATAAGGCGTCATCGTCTGGCGCACCTGTACCGTGTTTTCCTGATGCTGTTATTGTCGGGGGTTGTGATCTTTGCCCTGGTAGTACAGAACAATAATCGAATATTCAGCGAATACGAAGTGACCGCGACGGCCGTTCGCAGCGCCAACATTTCCACGGCAGTATCCATGGAGCTTGGTGGTACGATCTTTACTTACAGCCGGGACGGCATGAGCTGTGTGGATTCCAAAGGTACAGCCAAGTGGAATCAGACCTATGAAATGAAAGATCCTATGGTGGCCACCTGCGGAAATATGGCAGCAGTGGGCGACTATGACGGGGAAAATATCTATGTGGTCAATACTTCCGGCGTACAGGGAACCATCAGTACCCAGTTTCCGCTGAAGAATCTGTGTGTGGCGGCCAACGGAGTAACGGCGGCAGCAGTGGATGACGGGAATATTACCTGGATCTTCTTATATGATAAAAGCGGAAATACGCTGATCCAGATCCGTACTACCATGTCGCAAAGCGGTTATCCGCTATCCATGAGCCTGTCTCCCAACGGTACCTTGCTGGTGGTATCCTATTTGTTTGTGGATAACGGAGACATTAAGGCGAGAGTGGCCTTTTTTAACTTTGGAGAAGTGGGCCAGAACGAGGCGGATAATTACGTCAGCGGATACGATTATACGGATACCATTGTCCCGGAAGTGAAATTTGTCTCGAATGATAGCGCATTTGCTGCAGCAGACAGCCGATTGATGTTCTATACCGGAAACCAGAAACCCACCATGAAATCGGAAACGATGATCCAGAACGAGATCCAGTCGGTTCATTATGGGACTTCCATGGTAGGTGTGGTGACCCCGGATACGTCCGGAGCGCATCGTTATATTCTGACCATATACGATACCAGCGGCGAAACGGTGCTGGAAGAAGGTCTGGACATGGAATATAAAGATATTCTGATCCAGGATACCTATGTGGTAGTGTATAATGACACGGATTGCCTGATCTACAGTTTGAAAGGCATTAAGAAATATGAGGGTCAGTTAGGCGGAGATGTATCTTTGTTGATCCCGGGAAGGGATGCGGGACATTTCACCGTAGTGACTCAGACAGAAATAAAGGAAATAACGTTACGATGATAAGTATTTTAATGATCGTGACCCTGGTTTTGATGTTGTGGAAGGGTTACGATGGATTTCGTCATGGATTCGTCAAGGAACTGGTTGGATTCATTGGCGTTGTGATCCTGGCAGTGCAGTTATTGCTGATAGTGATCACGGTGGAGAGTGTGCGGCACCAGGATCTGATCAGCGCCATTGTGGCAGTTGCGATCATTGTGGTATTTGCATTGGCGCATAAAGCCATCCGATTGATCTCGATTCCGGTACGTGTAGCATCTTCCTTACCGCTCATCCGGGTTTTGAATAAACTGGCCGGTATACTGGTGGGATTTACGGAAGCATTTTCTATGTTGTGGGTCGTTTTCTACTATATAGATTGCTTTGGTACAGAAGGAATGAAAAGTTGGATGACGGGACAGATAGACGGGAACCAGTATCTCACCTGGCTGTACGGACATAATTATCTGGTAGAGATCATTCTGTATATTATGAAGAATATCAGCGGATGGATCGCCGGTTTGATCAACGGACTATGATCATCGAAATGCTTTAAAAAGAAAGTGATACCGAGGCACCAAATGGATATCTACATTTGGTGCCTCGTTCTTTGTTCGGGCACCACTAATTGTGGTGTTGAAAAAACCTCGAAAATAAAGGATTTCCTTGGTTGACGGAGAAAAAATGAGGGTGCTATAATAAAAGTCCACCGCCTGAACAAGCGTGGAAAAATGTCGATTTCGGAAACTGAAAAATCTTTCAAAAAAGATTTCCAAAAATCCCTTGACGCACCAAAATCGTTGTGATAGTATAACAACGTTGCGCCGATGAGATTGCTTCACCGGAAGCGACGAAACAGCAGAGAGGTCAAGGCCTTTCGGCAAATGCACATTGACATATAAACAGTAATGCAACCCTGAAAA
>JAIKYN010000182.1 GCA_024683155.1 Lachnospiraceae bacterium
ACCGGCTGGGAGATATTGAGAAGTACACCTTTCTGAATGTTGCCGGGATCCTTAATGATAAAGCAAAATATTTTGAACACAAGGTGGTCTTTATCAACAGCCTTCCGGGCGCACCCCTTCTTCCCGATGATTATCTGGAGATCGACAATGCGCTGTGGGCCAATGCGGAACGGATCGTGGTGGAGATCACGGAGCAGACAGAGGCAGGAGAACAGAAGATTCGCGCCTTAAAGCATCGTTATGAACAGATGGGAGTACCTCTGGCACTGGATGATTACGGAACCGGATACTCCAATATCTTTAATCTGCTGGAATATATGCCGAAGATCGTTAAGATCGACCGGTCTCTGATCTCGGATATTCACGGAAGTCCCAAGAAGAAGCGTTTCGTGCGGGAGATCATAGAGTTCTGTCACGATAATGATATCCTGACCCTGGCGGAAGGTGTGGAAAACTGGCAGGAACTGCGGTCCGTGATCCGCATGGGCGTGGATCTGATCCAGGGATATTATACCGCCCGTCCTGCGGCAGAGATCGTAGACTGCATTGATAAGGACATCCAGCGGGAGATCGAACGCTATCAGAAAGAGCGTCTTGCAGGCCGCAAGGAGAATGTATATCTTCCGGATGAAACCGGCCGCGTGCAGCTTAACTATGTGGAGAAATCCGCTTTTAACTGTATCCTCATCGGAAAGGAAGGCAGTAGCTACAAAGATGTGGTCATCGCGGGAATCGCCCGGTTTAAGACCAATACCCATCTCATTGTGGCTGCGGGCTATAAGGGGAAGATCACCCTGGAGAATGCAAGTTTTGCAGGAAACGGCGGGCCCTGTATCGACATCGGTGAAAATGCGCAGGTGGAACTGGAACTGATTGGCGGAACCTTCTTAAATAAAGGTGGTATCCGGGTTCCGGCAAGCGCATCGCTTACGGTAACCGGTTCCGGTAACATGGAGATCTACCTGGAAGACAGGGACTGCTTCGGCATCGGAAATGATATGTCCTCGGCTCATGGCTGCATTCTGCTGAAACAGGACGGCCTTATGACCATCGAAGCCAACGGCAGCAACGGGATCTGTATCGGTTCCGGTCTTGGAGGAAACATCGATATCCGTCGCGGAAAATATAATCTCACAGCCAACTGTGAGCTGGGAATCTGTATGGGTGCGTTTACGGGCAATACAGCGATTTCCCTGAAGGACTGTGATATCGAGACGACACTGGCGGTTACCAGAGGGATCTGTGTGGGAACGCTGGACGGTGATGTGGATCTGCAGATCGCCAATGCCTCGGTGAAAGCCGGAGCGGAAGCAACCAATGCGGTAGCCTATGGTTCCATTGGTTCAAAGATGAGCCGTATAGCGGTGCATGATGCCAGTCTGTCAGCCGATCTGCGCGGGGAAGTCATCGTTGCCGTCGGCTCTCAGGAAGGAACTACCAATTACAAACAGGAGCGTACCTCTCTGAGACTTCTGGAAAACGGATACCGCGCTCTGGCTTTTGGCGGTTTCAATGACAATACCGAGGTCCTGATGGAAGATTGTGATACCCTGGTAGAGATCAATACGGCATCGCAAACCGATACCATGTGTAAGCCGGAGAATTTCCATGTGCGGCACGGCAGAAACCGGTTCATGGTCAACGGAAGCTCCGTGGAACATCCCAGAGAGGTCTGAGGAGCAGGATGTAAGTGGAGAGCCGTAGATTTCAAGGAGTCGGAACAAGGATCGGATGATGGGTGTTCCGAGAAAAAAGAGGCAGTACGATGGGAAACGAAAACGGTACCTGGATCATGTATGGGGTAGGCCCCAAAGATCCCAACTGTTTACATACCGTGGAAGAAGCGACTGCATTTATTGAGAAGACAGGCTTTCTTCCCTTATTTAAAAACGAAATACCCGGGTTTTCTTTGGAAGAACGAACCCAGGCACGGTACTGGTGGAGCGATCAGGCAGAGAAAGACCCCTGGATCTGGAGAGAGATCATTGCCCGGAGAGGTGTGGTAGCCTACGGGAAATTCTTTGATAAGAAGGCAGGCTTTATTTCCCGGGAGTGGCTGCCCTATTTCGTGAATTACCGAAGAAACGGCTATGATTACGATGCGGCCTGGGAGGACGGGATCCTGCCAAGACGGCAGATGAAGATCCTGGAACTGTTTGAAAACGAGGAGATCATTCCTTCCTACGAGATCAAGAAGCGGGCCGGTTTCGGAAAAGGCGGAGAGAAGAACTTCGACGGAACCATTACGGATCTGCAGATGCACCTGTACCTGTGCATGCGAGATTTTAAGAAGCGAAAGAATAAAGCCGGGGAAGAATACGGCTGGGATGTGGCATTGTATGCCATGCCGGAGCAGCTCTTCGGCTACCAATATGTAACCGGAGCCTACAAGGAAGCACCGGAGGTTTCCGGGAAGAGGATCGCAGAACATATTCGGGAGCATTTCCCGGAAGCTACAGAAAAACAAATCCGCAAGATGCTGAAGTGATCAGCACCTTGCGGTTCTTTTTTGATACGATACGAACCGTACGATGATGCAGTACGAACCGTACGATGGTGCCGTACGAACCGTACGATGGTGCTGTACGGGCCTGTAAATATAAAAAACAGGTGTTATCCGTTAAAACGCTTACAGAATCGGATGAATTCTCCGAAGGGTACAGCCTTGGAATAATAAAAGCCCTGCAGATATTTTACATTATGTTCGGTGAGGTAAGCTTCCTGCTGGGCAGTTTCCACGCCTTCCGCCACGATGTGGAGATTGAGACCGTGGATCATGTTGATGATATTGCTGAGGATCATCTCACCTTCCGGGTTGTTGTCGGCGTTCCATAACAGGGAGCGGTCGATCTTGATGATGGAATAATTCATTTCAATGAGTGAGGTCAGGTTGGATACGCCGCTGCCGTAATCATCCAGAGCGAAGGTAAGACCCAGCTGCTGCAGTTCGGTATAGGCTTTGCGGAACATGGCCTGACTTTTCTCTGCGGTGGATTCGGTGATCTCCAGATTGATCTGTTCCGGAGGGATCTGGAATTCTTCCATGATCTTCTGATATTCTTCGCACAGCTTATCCTTCATGCATTGTACGGGAGATAAGTTGATCTCCACAAATTCGATGCCGCTTCGCTTGAAGTCCTGGCTATGCATATCCTTGCAGACCAGACGGAAGATCTTTTCTCCCACATCGAAGATCAGACCGGTTTTCTCTGCTACATGAATGAATTCATCCGGCGGGATAAAGCCCAGTTTTTCATCTTCCAGCCGGGCCAGTGCTTCTGCAGAACGGAACCGCCCTGACTGGGCATCGTAGATGGGCTGATAATACACTTTCAGATTCTTATTGGTAAGACCTCTTCGAACGGCATCCTCCACCTGAAGGAAACGTCGATAATAGGCCAGATCTTTCTCTTTAAAGATACGAACGCCCTCAGAGCGGGGACTTTCGATGATCTCTACCAGTTCCACGGCTTCTTCCACGGATTTTGCATCTTCCGGCATATGGATCAGGAAGATATCCGCTTCAATGGGAATGGCGATACCGGAAATGGTATGGGCCGCGGATAACGCCTGCTTGATCTGCAGCATGGCCTGATCGGCTTCACCGGTACGCACGTTCTTACGGTATACGATCATGGCGAATAAACCGTGTTCCAGATAATACATGGAGTAACGGTTACGGAAATTGGATTTCATCCAGGAACCGATGCCACGGAACAGACGGTTCATGGGTTCAAAACCGATGGAAGAGGACAGCACCCGGTAATTACAGATGCGGAACAGGATGATGGAATGCTTGGTTCCTGCCAGACGCAGCTGTTCGGTATCTCTCTGGAAGGTATCGGGGTTATACAGACGGGTGGTCTGATCCACGATCTGTTCATAGTTTTCCACGGAACCAACAATGGCGGATAAACCAACGGCTTCGAAGAACAGCTCCAGACAAACCTCCGGGAACAGGAACTGGATCAGTACGCCTACGATGGAAAAGCCGGTAAAGGCAATGAGCTCTATGATCTTGGATTTACCGATGGCTTTGGTATAGCGGATCATCTGGCCGATGGCCAGGGCAACATAGATCACCGCGCAGACATATTCCACCAGAATACCCGTGCCCCGGTGATATTTGCCGTTCACCACGGTGAAGGCAAAGTTGGTAACGGGATTGGTGAGCAGTACCAGATAAAATACGGAAATAGGAACAAACAGGATGAGCATCTTCTGGGACTTAATGGCATGCCAGCGGCCGGAAAGCTCAATGGCATACAACAGGAACAGAAGCGGAAATGCACAGTGGATATAATGATAGAAATAATGGGTCATGGCTTCAAATGCCAGGAAACGACCCACGAATACGTCGGATAAAAACAGGATAAAGGACGCAGAGATACAGTTCAGGTCAATGAGCAGTAAAAGAACATTGCGCCTTCTGGAAACACCTTTGCGCATCAACAGAACAAAACAGATGGCGGATACGATTAAAGCCGAAAAGTAAAAGTTCTTGGATGTAGGCATCTTGGTCCTCTTTCTTCTTCCTGGCAAAAGACTGCCTGTAGGTATCTGTCATTATAACACACTGACGTTCTAAAGTGAATATTGAGTCCTATCAATGGTATAATGAAAGCGACCATATAAAAACGGGTTGATACAGGGCCCGGAAGGAATGTATATGAAGAAGTATTGCTTATATGTAGATGAAAGCGGCGATTTTGATAAAGACCTGGAGAATGAGCGGAAGAATCCTTCCCTCATCGGAGGATTGCTGTGGGGAAAAGATGCCATGCCGGACATTTCCTCCTTCGAACATACCATGGAAGGGATCTTCGAGGAGAATAACCATGCCACGGATCTGACGCCGGAACAGAAAGGCCTCCTGGTTTACCGGCTCCTGACGGGGGCAAAGGAATTTCCGGTGGAATTTGTGATCTTTGAAAACGATGTGCGAAGGAAGATCATCACCAGTACCCAGACCTACCTTACCATGATCACGGAAGGAGCCGTTCAGCTTTTGCGAAAACTGGTGATCCTGGAGGATGAACCGGTGGAACTGCAGGTGGTGGCAGGCTTTAAGAAGGATACCACCCTTCCGGTCACCCCAAGCTTTACGGAAGGCTACATCGATCCGGAAGCCTATCGCAAGCGCCTGGAAGAGAAGTTTGCCGTTGAGAAAGCCAAGGCAGCATCTCCCGATATGCAGAAGTCCCGGATCAGCGTGCGCCTGGCCGACGATAAGCGCAATACCGTGCTGGTGGTGTGCGATTATGTGTGCAATTTCCGTTATACCAATCCCGCCAGAGCTTTCTCTGTGAAGATCACCAGGGGCGGCGAGGAGATCACTGTGCGGGATGCTTTAAACCCGCTGTATAAGGAAGAATACATATTCTCTCTGTTCCATACCCAGGAGGATGACCATGTGCTGCGTATGGTGCAGGACGGCTTCTATGCCGACGCCCTTTTTGAATCCATGAGCGGCATGCTCACTGAGGGAAACAAGCGGCTGATCTGGGAGAGCCTTAAGAAGAACACCGGAGAAGAGATCCACCGGCAGCTTACCAGCCTCACCGGCTACATCGGAGATCTGGTGCTTTCCGGGGAAAATGATGCCCTGACTAAGGCAGTCCTGGAACAAGCCGATGCCCTGCACCTGTATCTGCAGGAAGCGGGGAAAGAAGACCGTTGGTTTTACCTGAACGTACAGCTGTACCGTCTGGCCTTTCTGGAATATACGGAAGACGATGAAGCGCTGGATCAGCTGTTTGTCCGTCTGGAGCCGATGATCGCCGATTATACCGCTCGCACACTGGATATGGACTTTATGCTGATCTATTACATCCGGAAAGCGGTGTATCTTCTGGGGCGGTCCTGCTATGAAGAAAGCTGCCGGATCTGCAATAACCTGGTGAAGCTGATCTCCATGGTGGAGGATGCCCTTCGCAGCAACGAATGCATTGTATTGGAAGGAGAACCCAAGTCCGACCAGCTGGGGAAGATCCTGGGAACCAGACTGCAGGCGGAGATTGTACTGTGTATGCTGGGCAGCACTCCCTATGAGCAGGTGCGGGAAACCTCCGATCAGGCAATGGGACAGTTCTGTTTTGCTTCCGACCTGCACAGGCAGTATCAGTACCGGGCCGAACTGGAAGCGGTAGCCGGGCATTATGCGGATGCCATTGCCTGGATGGAACGCTCCTTTGAAGGAAAGGGCTGGAAAGAACAGCTTTCCGGTCCGGAGAAGAACCTTTACGATATTTATAACATGGCCTATATCGCGGCCTTTACCTGTTTACAGAACCCTGCCGCAAACGGAAGTCTCTCTTCGGAAGGGGCGGAGGCGCTTCCTGCCCGGGAGGGCGCAAGGGAGATTGCCCGTTTCCTGTATCAGAACTGCAGGAAGGAGCTGCCTTCCGTGGGAACCATTCCCTCTCTGTGCCGTCTGTATATGGCAACGGTACTGCTGGAACAAAAAGCCGATGAGGATAAGGGAAAGAGTCTTCTGCGTACGGTGATCTACGGAGACGGAAGCACACCGGATTCTCCGGCGGCGAATAACCGTTCCGCCTGCAAATTGCGGGAAGTGGCAGAGCATATGCTTTCGAAAAGCGGGGATATACGGGACTATTTCCGTTAAGAGAGGCCCCATCCTTTGCAAATAACCGGCATTTTTTAATGAATTGCGGACCGTGGGAAAACATGATATAACATGATAGAGGAATTTTCAGTATCTGTAAGAGGAATGAAACGTACATGAGTGTGGAGAATGTTTTAGCCAAGCTGAATAAGGAAGCGCAGAAAGACGGTATGTCCATTGAGTCTTTTCGTCATCCCATCCTGGTGGGGCGTCTGTTTACCTGCGAAGAGGAAGCAGTATACCATCTGATCGGGAACCTGGTGGCTTACGGAGTAGGGCGCAAACAAAGCAATATCAACGTGTTTGCCAATTATCACCGGATGGATGCCATTGTGCGCAGTGTGCTGGGATCTCCCGTATCGGAACAACCGGTTCCTCTGGATTCGCAGATCAATGAAGAGTGGGGTGTCTGGTACACCAAGTGGAACGTGGACGGTGTCTGTGTCGTCAACTTCCTGTGTGGCCACAAGACCTGCGGCTTCTACGAAAACTTCCTGCTGGTAGCTGAACGGGATATCACCCGTGTCGATGTCAAAGAGTAAGCACCGAAAAGGCGAGGAAAAATGGAAAAAGAAAATGAAAACAGGGGTAAGATCATAATCTACAGTGGCGATGGCCACGGTAAGACACCTGCTGCGTTGGGACATGCGGTGGTAGCAGCCGCAGAAGGTCAGCAAGTGGTGATCATTCAGTTCCTTAAGGGGAAGGGCCTGGGTGAAACAGAGTTTGTCAAGCGTCTGGAACCCGAGATCAAGCTGTTTCGTTTTGAGAAGTCGGACGAAGACTTCATGCTTCTTTCGGAGGAAAAGCGGACCGAGGAGATCATGAACATTAAGAACGGTATGAACTATGCCAAGAAAGTTCTCTCTGTTCACGAATGCGGACTGCTGATCCTGGATGAGGTGCTTGGACTGATCGATAATCAGATCATTACAGTAGAAGAACTGGAGAGTGTTCTTGGAAGCAAGTCCGATGACACCACCGTGATCATGACCGGCATCACCCTGAATGATGATGTGTGCATGCTGGCCGATGAAGTATCCAGGATCGATACTGTTAGATTTCGTAAATGGGAGGACTAATTTAAAATGTCACTGTTTAAAGGCGCAGGCGTTGCCATTGCAACACCCTTTCATGAAGATTTATCCATTAATTACGAAGAGTTCGGAAGACTGATCGATTTCGTCATCGACGGCGGCGCAGATGCCATCATCGTATGCGGGACCACAGGTGAAGCTTCCACTTTGACCCACGAGGAGCACCTGGATGCGATCAGGTATTGCGTTGAGCGCGTGAATAAGCGGGTTCCCGTGATCGCAGGTACCGGCTCCAATGCCACCGATACCGCTATCTATTTAAGTACCGAAGCCGAGAAATACGGCGCAGATGCTGTGCTTCTGGTTTCTCCTTATTACAACAAGGCTACGCAGAACGGTCTCTATGAGCATTTCAAGACCATTGCGCAGTCCATTCATATTCCGGCACTGTTATACAACGTACCCAGTCGTACCGGTTGTAACATCCAGCCCGAGACCGTTGTTCGTCTTTGCACCGATGTACCTAACATTGTTGGCGTGAAGGAGGCCAGCGGCGATATTTCCCAGATCGCCCGGCTGATGGCTCTGGCAGACGGCAAGGTAGAGCTGTATTCCGGAAACGATGATCAGATCACACCGATCATGAGTCTGGGCGGAAGCGGAGTTATTTCCGTACTGGCCAATGTAGCACCCGGCAAGACCCATGATATCTGCTATAAATTCCTGGAAGGGGATGCAAAGGAAAGCTGCAGATTACAGCTGGAAGCCTTTGATCTGGTGAAGAATCTCTTTACCGAAGTGAATCCCATTCCCGTTAAGCAGGCACTG
>JAIKYN010000186.1 GCA_024683155.1 Lachnospiraceae bacterium
CCATCAGTTCTATACCGGACAGCAGAAAGCTTCCAGAGCTGACGGACGTATTGAGAAGTTCAACCGCAAGTACGGTATTACAAACAAATAAGAAATGCAGGAAGGTTGAGGTTTTCAAGAAATCTCAACCTTTTTTATTCCAACCCATATTGAGATGAGGATAAGACCTATGAAAAAGAAGACAAAGTGCTATTCCGGGATCGGAGGCCAGGCAGTATTAGAAGGGATCATGATGAAGAACGGATCCAAGTACTCTGTGGCCGTTCGCCGTCAGGATGGCAGTATTGCCCTGGATGTCCATGAATACGAAGGCATCCTGAAAGGGAATATTTTTACGAAGATCCCTTTTATAAGAGGCGTCATTGCATTTATAGATTCTCTGGTACTGGGCATGCGTGCTCTGAATTATTCCGCTGAGTTCTTTGCAGAGGAAGAGGATGCCGGGGAAAGTGGCTTTGATAAAGCCATGAATAAGATCTTCGGAAAATATGCAGAGAAGGTGCTTTCTACTTTTGCTGTGATCCTTGCGGTTGCTCTGGCCCTGGGTGTATTTGTATTTCTGCCTTATTTTGTTACCGGCCTGTTCCGGGAATATATCCGTAATTCATCCTTTATGGCCATTATAGAAGGTGTTCTGCGTATTGTGATCTTTGTACTGTATATCGTGCTCATCTCGCAGATGAAGGATATCAAGCGGGTATTTATGTATCACGGAGCCGAGCATAAGTGCATCAACTGTGTGGAACATGGCCGTCCGCTGACGGTGACCGATGTGATGAGAAGTTCCCGTTTCCATAAGAGATGCGGGACCAGCTTTCTGCTGTTTGTTATGCTGATCAGCGTGATCCTGTTCTTCTTTATCACAACCACCAATCCGTTCCTCCGGATGCTGTATCGTATCCTGCTGATCCCGGTGGTTGCCGGTATCTCCTATGAGATCCTGCGTCTTGCGGGAAGAAGCAACAACATTTTCCTGAACATTATTTCCGCACCGGGTCTGTGGCTGCAGAGACTGACCACCAAAGAGCCGGATGAAACTATGGCAGAAGTTGCCATTGCTGCGGTGGAAGCCGTGTTTGACTGGAAGAAGTACCTGAACGAGACGTTCGGCTATGAAATTGATGAAAGCTGGCTGAAGGATGAAGATCCTTCCATGGAAGAAGAGGATGATCTGTCTTTTATCACGGAAGAGATCCATACGGAAGAGATCGCACAGACACTGGATGAGAGTGATCCGAACAAATGACCTATCGGGAATTGTATGAGCAAGGGGTCCTGGCCTTAGGGAAGGCAGGGGTGGAAGAAGATAAGCTGGATGCCAGATTGCTGCTGGAATATGTATGCAAGACGGACCGTACCACTTTGCTGGCCCACCCGCAGCGCCCCGTAACAAGTAAAGAAACAGAGGAATATGAGGAAGCACTGCAACAGCGCATGCGACATGTTCCCTTACAATACATTATGGGAAGCACGGAATTTATGGGACTGCCCTTTCATGTGAATCCCAATGTACTGATCCCGAGACAGGATACAGAGACATTGGTGGAGGAAGCCATGCGCTTTCTCATGGATGGGTCCCGTCTGTTGGATATCGGCTGCGGAAGTGGCTGTATCCTTCTTAGTCTGCTTCATTATTCTAACCATTGCACCGGTATGGCGGTGGATATTTCTCCGGGAGCGCTGGAATGTGCCCGGGAGAACGCGCAGCTCCTGGCGGATACCTATCCGCAGGATGCGGATCTTTTGCAGAGAGTGACTTTTGCGGAAAGCGATCTGCTTTCCGGGGTAGACGGCACCTTCGATATGATCTTGTCCAATCCACCCTATATTGCCACGGATGTGGTGAAGACCCTGATGCCGGAAGTCAAAGACCATGAGCCTTTAAGCGCACTGGACGGAGGCACGGGCGGTCTGGATCTCTATGAAAAACTGATCCCGGACAGCATCACCCATTTAACACCGGGGGGGAGCCTTTTGGTGGAGATCGGTTACGATCAGGGAGAAGCGGTGAAAGCTTTGTTTGAACAAAGCGGCTATATCCGGGTGGAAGTGGTGAAGGACCTGGCCGGTAATGACCGGGTGGTAAGAGGCATTAAATCCCAGCTTCGCTAGAAAGAAAGGTTTATTATGTTTGATCATTTGGACGAACTGATCCGTCGATACGAAGAGATCGTGCGGGAGATCAGCGACCCTGCCATTGCAGGGAATGCAGACCGTTTCCGCATGCTGATGAAGGAACAGAGCGATATCCTTCCTTTGGTAGAGACCTATCAGTCTTATAAGAAAAGTAAACAGAACGTAGAGGATGCTTTATCTCTGTTGGAGGGTGAAACCGATGAAGAGATGAAGGAGATGCTGCGGGAAGAATTAAGCACTGCCAAGGGTGAAGTGGAAGAACTGGAGCAGAAACTGAAGATCCTGCTGCTTCCCAAGGACCCTAACGATGATAAGAACGTGATCGTGGAGATCCGTGCAGGTGCGGGAGGAGACGAAGCTGCTCTTTTTGCCGCAGAACTGTATCGTATGTATATCCATTACATTGAAGGAAGACATTGGAAGACCGAGACCATCGAAGCAGAAGAGATCGGTATCGGCGGCATGAAGAATGTCACCTTTATGGTAACCGGTAAGGGCGCCTATTCCGTTCTGAAATACGAAAGCGGCGTGCATCGTGTACAGCGTGTACCCGAGACCGAATCCGGCGGACGGATCCATACATCTACCGTAACTGTAGCGGTGATGCCCGAAGCGGAAGAAGTGGATATTCAGATCGATGAGAAGGATATTCGTATAGATGTTATGCGAGCTTCCGGAAACGGTGGCCAGTGTGTCAATACCACCGACTCTGCGGTTCGCCTGACCCATTATCCCACGGGTATCGTGATCTATTCCCAGACAGAGAAATCCCAGCTGCAGAACAAAGCGAAAGCCTTCGCTCTGCTTCGTGCAAAGCTGTATGATATGGAATGTCAGAAGGCACATGATGCGGAAGCAGAAGCCCGCAGAAGTCAGATCGGTACCGGCGATCGTTCGGAGAAGATCCGTACCTATAACTTCCCTCAGGGACGTGTAACGGATCACCGGATCAAGCTGACGTTGTATCGGATCGATGACATTATGAACGGAGATATCCAGGAGATCCTGGATGCCTTGATCGCGGCAGATCAGGCCGCAAAGCTGGTAAAATTCGGCGATAAGGATGCAAGCTGACTGATTCGGTCAATCATAACCAGGCAATCAGCTGACCGATGTTGTCGGCAGTAACGGTAGCATGCACTTCATTTTGGCTCTGGTATTCGGCAGGAGAGGTTTCTCCGCTGTATACCAGGGCTGTTTTTACGTTACAGTGATTACCCAGAGCAATATCGGTGTAGAGACGATCCCCTACCATACAAAGCTGCTCGCAGGATAAATGCTTACGTGCGGCAGCAGCTTCTGCAATAAAACCGTTGGGCTTTCCGATGATGACGTCAGCGTCCCGTCCCGTAGATGCGCGGACGAAGGCCATTATGGCACCGATGTCAGGAATGAAACCACCCTCCACCGGACAGTTATAATCCGGATGGGTCGCAATATAAGGAAGACCACTTCGCACTGCATCGCACAGAAGGGTCAGCTTTTTATAATCAATGGTCTGATCAAAGCCAAGGACCACTGCCGCGGGGTTCGAGGAGCGGATCTCATAACCGGCTTCTTCAAACTGACGCTCCAGACTGGGCGTTCCGAAGAGAAGGATATTTTTGGGCATCTGTTTCTGCTCCATATAGATCAGGGTAGCATCGGAGGAAGAGAAGATATCCTGTTCCGTAACCGGTGCGCCGAACCCTCTCAGGCGCTTCACATAATCGCTTAAAGATCTGGAGGAATTGTTGGTAAGAAACAGATAGTCTTTCCCGGCTTTTCTTACTGCGTCCAGAAATTCCAGGGCACCGGGAAGAAGTTTCTCTCCCAGATAAAAGGTGCCGTCCATATCCAATAAATATAATTTTACGTCTGCTAAAGGATTCATTTTCCATCTCCCGAAATGGTGTCTTTGATCCCCCAAATCGTACCACAAAATGTGAGTTTTTCCTACATTGACTTATGTTTTTTACTCGTCTAAACTGATGCTATAGGATTATAACTACAGGGGGAGAAACCAATGCTGGACATGGAGAAAATTCATCTTGTCCCGATGGATCAGCTGGCAGGATTTGATGTGCGTCCCGGATTTTACGAGATCAACGGCGCCACAGCGATTCCCGGAGGCGTTAATTTTACGGTCCACACAGTAAAGGGCACCGGTATTGAGCTTCTTCTTTTCCACAGGGGAGAGGAGGAGCCGTTTGCTGTGCTGCCGTTTCCGGAGCATTACCGGATCGGTCATGTATATTCCATGATCGTATTCGGTCTGCAGATCTATGATCTGGAGTATGCCTATCGCGTGGACGGCCCTTATGATCGGGAGAAAGGTCTGGTCTTTGATAAGACTAAGATCCTGTTGGATCCATATGCCAAGGCGGTAGCCGGACAGAGAGAATGGGGTGTGCGTCCCAGCTCCAATTCCTGCTATCGTGCCAGAGTGGTAAAGGATGACTTTGACTGGGCGGATTTCCAGAATCCCCTGATCCCTACGGAAGATCTGATCATTTATGAATTGCATGTCCGCGGATTTACCAAGGATATTTCTTCCGGAACCCTTCATCCCGGCACCTTCCATGCTCTTTTGGAAAAGCTGCCTTACATCAAGGAACTGGGGGTCAATGCCGTAGAGCTGATGCCCATTTTCGAATTTGATGAGATGCTGGATTACAGGGAGTATGAGGGCAAGAAATTATACAATTACTGGGGCTATAACACGGTCAGCTTCTTTGCGCCCAATACCAGTTATACCGCCAGCAGCGAAGAATATAACCATGAAGGCAATGAGTTAAAGGAGCTGGTGAAAGCCTTTAACGAAGCCGGGATCGAAGTGATCCTGGATGTGGTATTTAACCATACCGCAGAGGGAAACGAGAACGGGCCTTACATTTCCTTCAAGGGATTTGATAACAACATCTATTATCTGCTGACGCCGGAGGGCTTTTATTATAACTTCAGCGGATGCGGAAATACGTTAAACTGCAACAACCCCATAGTGCAGCAGATGATCCTGGAATGTCTGCGCTACTGGGCCATCACCTACCGTATTGATGGCTTTAGGTTCGATCTGGCCTCCATCTTAGGGCGTGATGAAGACGGCGCGCCCATGAGTGATCCTCCGTTGTTACAGAGCCTGGCATTTGACCCGATCCTGGGAAATGTGAAGCTGATCGCCGAAGCCTGGGATGCAGGAGGTTTGTATCAGGTGGGGAATTTCCCTTCCTGGAACCGATGGGCGGAGTGGAACGGACGCTACCGTGACGATATCCGCAGATTTTTAAAGTCCGATATGGGATTTGCGGAGATCGCAGCAAAGCGTATTGCAGGAAGCCCGGATATATATTCGCCGGATGTACGGCAGAATGCATCGGTGAACTTCATCACCTGTCATGACGGCTTTACGCTGTACGACCTGTATGCTTATAACGATAAACACAATCTGGCAAACGGCTGGAACAACACAGACGGAGCCAATGACAATAACAGCTGGAACTGCGGCTATGAAGGAGATACCGATGACCCGGCCGTGAAGGAACTGCGCCTTCGCATGATGAAAAATGCAGTGATGGTGCTCATGTCCAGTCGGGGGATCCCCATGTTCCTGGCAGGAGACGAATTCGGCAATACCCAGTTCGGCAATAACAATCCTTATTGTCAGGACAATCCGGTATCCTGGCTAAACTGGGATCTGCTGGATAAAAACCGGGAACTTTTCGAATTCTTCAAGCAGATGATCGCGTTCCGTAAGGAACACATCTGTATCCGCAAGACCACGGAGAGCTGTTCCATGTGGTTCCCGGATGTAAGTTATCACGGGACCATTCCCTGGATCCGTCAGTTCTTTGGGACTGATCGTTATGTAGGAGTCATGTTTGCGGGACAAAAAGAAGACGGTTCCGACGATGTGGTTTACATCGGAGTGAATGCTTACTGGGAGCCACTGAAGGTTTCTCTGCCCCAGTTACCGGAGCATAAGGTCTGGAGAGGGCAGATCTGCAGCGGTACGGAAGACCTGGCCGGGATCTGTCCGGAGACTTCCACCATGAACTTTACCGCACAGCCCAGAGAGGCATATCTGTTTACAGTAGAGGAAGGTTAATAACTCATGCAGCGTATTTTACCCACAGACAGGAAAATACATATTTACGGGAGGACTTTGCACAAAAGTCCTCTTCCTTTGTTTTGGACCGCCAGCGGCATTGAATTTTGCACCGATGCCACCAGCTGTTATATCGAGGTGGAAAGCGACTACGGGATGATGGAGCAATGGATCCGGGTGGAAGTGGATGATTTTACCATGATCCGTATGCCGCTTCATAAGGGCCGCAGCAAGATCTGCGTATTTCACGACCTGGCAGCAGGCTGCAGACGGAAGGTGAACCTGTGGAAGGAAGTACAGCCCATGGGCCAGGACCCGGATTCCGTCCTGCTGATCCATAGTATTGAGATAAACGGAAGCCTTCTGGATCTTCCCCCGAAAGCCTGCCGGCTGGAATTTATCGGAGACAGCATCACTTCCGGAGAGGGTCTGGCAGGAGCCGCCACCATGACCGAGGATTGGGCGCCCATCATCTTTTCCTGTAAGGAGCATTACGGGATGCTGACCGCAAAGGCGCTGAATGCGGATTTTCATATCATATCCCAAAGCGGCTGGGGGGTATGTGCCAGCTGGGATAACGTCCCCACCAATGTGATCCCGCCTTATTATTCTCAGGTATGCGGCGTGCTCACCGGAGAAAAGAACCGGGAACTGGGAGCGTTTGAAGAAAATGATTTTTCCTGGCAACCGGATGTTGTCATGGTAAACCTTGGAACCAACGATGGCGGTGCCTTCGAGAATCCGCCCTATACAGATCCCGAAACGGGGATCGAATATAAACTGCGCATGACCGAGGATGGCGGTTTTGAACCGGAATCGGTACAGCGTTTTGAAACGGCGGTTTATGATTTCTTAAAACAGCTGCGGATGCGCAATCCCAAAGCCACCATTTTGTGGTTGTACGGAATGATCGGAACACCCCTGGAGGAATTTATCCTGGAAACCCTGGAACGCTACCGGAAAGATTGTAACGATGATCATGTGGAGTATCTCCGGCTGCCGGAGATCCGGGAAGAATGGGAAGGCGCTCATCATCATCCCGGTGTGATCCACCATCATAAAGTAGCCGAAGTCCTTACGGCAAAGCTGAAAACCTTGCAGATCCATCCGTTATAAGTGTGTGTGAATCTTAAGAAAACGGAGAGAATAAAAATATGGCAATTCATTTCGGAGTAGATTATTATCCCGAGCACTGGCCCGCAGAACGCTGGGAAACCGATGCAAAACTGATGCAGGAAATGGGCATCCGGGTGGTTCGTCTGGCAGAATTTTCCTGGCACAAGATGGAACCCAGGGAAGGAAGCTATGACTTTGCCTGGCTGGATGAAGCAGTAAAGGTACTGGGAGAAAAGGGGATCGTTTCCATCCTTGGTACGCCTTCTGCGGCGCCGCCTGCCTGGATGATCCACAAGCATCCCGAGATCCAGCCCGTAGACCGGGAGGGCAGGGTGCATGGTTTTGGAGGACGGCACCATGACTGTCAGTCTAATGCCACCTATCGGTCTTACTGTCGTCAGATGGTGACCAATATGGCCCATCATTTCAAGGATAATCCCTATGTGGTGGGCTGGCAGATCGACAATGAGCTGGGCAACAGCCATGACGGTCTGTGCTACTGCGACAGCTGCAAGGCCGCTTTCCAGAAGTGGCTTGCAAAGAAGTACGGCACGGTGGAGGAACTGAACAAAGCCTGGGGAACCGCTTTCTGGAGCCAGGAATATAACGCGTTTGAAGAAGTGATCCCGCCCAGACTGACGGCAGCAGGTGACAACCCTTCCTGCCTTCTGGACTGGAGATTGTTCCATTCCGACCTGGTGCTGGACTTTGCCACGGAGCAGATCGACATTTTGCGGAAGATGTGCCCGAAGCAGTTTATTACCCATAATTGCATGGGTTTTGCGGACACCATTAACTATTACGATCTGGGAAAGAAACTGGACTTTGTCAGTCATGATCAGTATCCTGACGGTTATTTCGTGGAAGGAAGTCATGTAGCCGAGCATATCAATGCGGCCGGCCTGGATGTGATCCGCAGTTATAAGCAGCAGAGCTTCTGGATCATGGAGCAGCAGTCCGGTATTACCGGCTGGGAAATGATGGGCCGTAATCCCCGTCCCGGTCAGCTTTCTGCTTTTGCCATGCAATCCATCGGGCACGGCGCCGATGCGGTGGTCTTCTTCCGCTGGAGAAGCTGCAGCATGGGAGAAGAACAGTACTGGCACGGAATTTTGCCGCACCATGGCAATCCGGACCGTCGTTACTATGAACTGCAACGGCTGACACAGAATATGTTCTCTCTTATGGAAGAAATGGAAGGCGCAACGCCTGCCTCCAGAGTAGGGATCGTGTTCTCTTTTGCCCAGAATTATGCTATTCGCATTCAACCCCAGGTTCCGGATTTCCGCTATCTGAATTTCCTGTGGGATGTATATAAAGCTTTTTACGATCTTCATGTGGATGTGGATTTTGTACCTGAGGACGGAGAATTTGATAAGTATGATCTGCTGGTGGCACCGCTGCAGTATCTCATGAGCGATGAACTGGCTCATAAATATACAGCTTATACGGAAAAAGGCGGACATTTGCTGCTGACCTTCCGCAGTGGTGTGAAGGATCGCACCAACATCTGCTATACCGACGGCCCCTTACCCGGGAAGTTACAGGACCTGGCAGGCGTCAGTGTGGAGGAATACGATCCGCTGTACGACATTTCCCAGAGTGTATCTTGGGACGGGACCATCTTTCCGGTGAAAACCTGGGCAGACGTGCTGAAGGCAGATAAGGATACGCAGGTGCTGGCTACCTATGAAAAAGAATTTTATGCCGGTGCACCGGCCATTACCTGCCACCCGGTTGGAAAAGGAGCATGCTACTATCTGGGTTGCGATCCTTCCGGGGGACTGATGAAGGAGCTGGCAGAGAGGCTGCTTTCAGAAAGCGGTATACGCGGAAACGGCAATGCAGATCCCGGAGTGGAACTGATCACCCGGTCCAAAGGAGAGAAGACCTGGCTGTTTGCCATTAATTTTACGGGAGAAAATAAAGAGTTTCATATTGCACCCGACTACGAGCGGTTGGGATCTGCAGGCAGCTGTGAGAACGGCGATACGGGGGAAGAAAGCCTGCTGAGCCCTTATGAGAGCCGGGTATATGTGAAGACAATGGGATAAAAGCAGCTTCCGGGCTGCGGAAATACGAGGAAAATGAGACGGTATGGATCGATTGATGAAGATCTATGATATGGGGGATATGCAGTGCCTGTATTTTCAGGATGAAGAAACGGGGTTGGTGGATTCTCTGCTGTTACCGGCGGATATGACCTTCGAGATGGCAGAGAAAGAAAAACCGTATATGGACAGCCTGATCCAGCTAAAACTGGTGGGAGATACCTACACCGGAAGCTATGCCGGTGGCATGACGCTACGGGGAAGTGAGACGGTGACCGGACGTTTCCGCTATGCGGACCAGACGGTACGTGTAAGCGAAGAGGAGAAGACCAAGGAGATCATCACTCTTTTTACTGACGGACAGGGACATGAGGCGGAGCATCACTATATTTACCGGGAGGGAGCCAAGCATGTGGAAAGCTTTTCCCGTTTCCGAAATAACGGAGCGGTGAAGGTAACCCTGGAACTGTTGTCCAGTTTTTCCATGGGCAAGATCACTCCTTTTACCGAGGGTGATGCGGCAGGAACCTTGTTGCTGCACAGACTGCGCAGTGTATGGAGTATGGAAGGCAGACTGGTAACGGATCGGATCGAAGATCTGCAACTGGAACCCTCCTGGGGCGGCGGCGCCAGCCGTTGTGAACGATTCGGCCAGGTGGGATCCATGCCTGTGAATAAGTTCTTTCCGTATATGGTAATAGAAGATACCAGGAATGATCTGTTCTGGGGAGCCCAGCTTGCCCATAACGGTTCCTGGCAGATGGAAGCATACCGGAGAGGGGATTATCTGGCAATCTCCGGCGGACAGGCGGACCGTGAATTCGGCCACTGGATGAAGGATGTGGCACCGGGGGAAACCTATGAGACCCCCAGGGCCCTGTTATCAGTATGCCATGGCGGAGGTGTGGGCCGCATTTCCCAGAGAATGACCTATGCTCTGGAGCCCATCGTGGAGGCCGGACCGGAAAGCGAACAGGATCTGCCGGTGATCTTCAACGAATACTGCACCACATGGGGCGTACCTTCCCACGAGAACATCAGTAAGATCGTGGCGGCCATTGCGGACATCGGTGTGTCCTATTTTGTCATTGACTGCGGATGGTATAAAGATACAGAACACGAGTGGTGGAATTCCATGGGCGATTATGAAGTATCCCGGGAGTTATTCCCGGAGGGACTGCAGCGCACGGTGGATCTTATTAACAGCTACGGAATGAAGGCCGGCATCTGGTTTGAAATGGAAAATGTGGCGCCCTTTTCCAAAGCCTTTCAGGATGAGGCTCATCTGCTCCACAGAGACGGTCAGGTGCTTACGGTAGGCGCCAGACGGTTTCTGAACATGGCAGATCCCGAGACACAGGATATCCTTGCCCATAAGGTGATCGATACCCTGCGGGATTACCATTTTGAATATATGAAGATCGATTACAACGAGACCATCGGTATTGGCTGCGACGGAGCGGAATCTCTGGGAGAAGGCCTTCGGAAAGACCGGGCAGCCAGTATTGATTTTCTGCACCGGATCAAGCGGGAGGTACCCGGCATTATATTGGAAAACTGCGCATCGGGTGGCCACAGGCTGGAACCCCTTTCCATGAGCGAATGCAGTATGGCTTCCTTCTCGGATGCCCATGAGTGTCCGGAAATTCCTGTGATCGCGGCATCGCTTCATTATGCCATCCTTCCCAGACAAAGTCAGATCTGGGCCGTGATCCGTAAAAGCGATACCATCAAGCGGATCACCTATACCATTGCGGCAACCTTCCTGGGGCGTATGTGCCTCTCCGGAGACGTGCTGGATCTGAGCAGTGAACAGTGGAAGGCGATCACGGACGGTATTGCATTCTATAAACAGATCCGGGATATCATCCGTCACGGTTATTCCTATCTTCATGGAAGCAAACAGGTGAGCTGGCGGCATCTGACCGGCTGGCAGTGCCTGCTGCGCGTGGGCGTGGATGCCATGACCGTGGCGTCTCCTGCAGGAAACGGAAGGGCTGTTGCTATCTTCCATACCTTTGCCAATGCCGGAACGGAACCGGTGTGCGTGGAGCTGCCGGAAGGTCATACCTACCAGATCGATGCGGTCTATTCCGATCATGACAGTAATATCCATATAGAAGACGGAAAGCTGTATTACACCCCTACGGCAGACTGGCAGGCAGCCGCTGTGCTGATGCAGGATCATGATGCATAAATATCAATATTATATAATGATCAGGAATTAGGAATGATGGAAGGATCTCCTTATACAAGTAACGGACATTTATTAACTGCAAACGATATGGCACGGGTTGCCTGCGGAGATTGCGAAGGCTGCTCCAGATGTTGTCACGGAATGGGGGATACCATTAAGGTAAGCCCCTATGATCTGTTTCTCTTAAGACAGGGTCTTCATCTGACCTTTGATCAATTGCTGGAGAAATATCTGGATCTGACGGTGGATCAGGGAATGATCCTGCCCCATCTTTCCATGGTGGGGGAAGACGAGCATTGCGTGTTTTTGGGAGAAGACGGCTGGTGTACCATACATCCTTACCGGACCGGTCTGTGCAGAAGCTTTCCGCTGGGAAGAAACTATGACAACGAAACCCATAAGCTGACATACTTTGTGCTGGAAGGCGCCTGTTATAAAAATGAAACCACCAAGGTCAAAGTAAAGAAATGGCTGGATACACCCAGACTGGCAGAATATGAAGCCTATCTGGTGGACTGGCATTACTATCTGAAGGAGAAACAACAGCAGTCCATGGAGTATCTGCGTATGGGACGCAGCGAGGA
>JAIKYN010000108.1 GCA_024683155.1 Lachnospiraceae bacterium
TTAAGGAAGGTTTCGTAGACATTAATGAAAATGAGGTTCCTCTGGCTACCGGCACACACAATGTAAAAGTTTATTCCTTCTGGTGGATCCTTCTGATCCTTGCGATCATCGTTGCACATGAGCTGTACAGAAAGTACGCAAAGAAGGACGACGAAGAGGCGTAATAGCACAGGGAAAGAAGTTTATAGAAATAGTACAAAAACGGTAGATAGAAAACGGAAAAATAATTATCCGAGAAATAATGCCCACCATTCTGTGAAATGAGCTTTGACAGAATGGTGGTTTTATGTTAAATATATGTAAAGTAAAAAGCGTTGAAGGGAAAGGATCACATCCTTCTTTATTTGATGGAACCTACAGAAAGCAGCCGGTTGATGAGAGGCGCAGGTGGCAGGATAAAGAATTACGTCCCGGAGCTGCAGGCTGAATCCGTAAGATGAACGGCAGTAAGCTGAGCCGTATGCATACGTTATAATGCAACAGTATTGCTAAGAGAGAGTACTGACTGAGGCATGTGATGTGAGTCATATGCGAAAAAAGGTGGTAACACGGTGCATCAGCCGTCCTTTTGTAACTTACAAACGGGCAGCTTTTTTTATGCCCAATTATTGGAGGTGCAGAAATGCAGATTTTTGAAGAACTGCAGGCAAGAGGTTTGCTTGCACAGCTGACGGATGAAGCTGAGATCCGTGAACTGGTGAACAATGGTAAGGCAACCTTCTATATTGGTTTTGACCCTACCGCAGATTCCCTTCATGTAGGACACTTTATGGCTCTTTGCCTGATGAAGCGTCTGCAGGAAGCCGGGAATAAGCCCATCGCCCTGGTTGGTGGCGGTACCGGTATGATTGGAGATCCTTCCGGACGTACGGATATGCGTTCCATGATGACCACCGAGATGATCGATCACAACTGCGAATGCTTTAAGAAGCAGATGAGCAAGTTCATCGATTTCTCTGAAGGCAAGGCACTTATGGTCAATAACGCAGAGTGGCTCAGAGACCTTAACTACATTGAATTTATTCGGGACATCGGAGCTCATTTCTCCGTTAACAACATGCTGCGTGCAGAGTGCTACAAGCAGCGTATGGAGAAGGGTCTTTCCTTCCTGGAATTTAACTACATGATCATGCAGTCTTACGATTTCTTAAGCCTGTTTGAGCGTTATGGCTGTAATATGCAGTTTGGTGGCGATGACCAGTGGAGCAACATGCTGGGCGGTACCGAGCTGATCCGTAAGAAGCTGGGCAAGGATGCTTATGCAATGACCATTACCCTGCTTCTTAACTCCGAAGGCAAGAAGATGGGTAAGACCCAGAAGGGTGCTGTATGGCTTGATCCTAATAAGACTTCTCCCTTCGAGTTTTACCAGTACTGGAGGAATGTGTCCGATGCCGATGTTCTTAAGTGTATCCGCATGTTAACTTTCCTGCCCATGGAACAGATCAATGAGATGGATAAATGGGAAGGCTCACAGTTAAATCAGGCCAAGGAGATCTTAGCCTTTGAACTGACCAAACTGGTACACAGCGAAGAAGAAGCCCGGAAGGCACAGGAAGGTGCTAAGGCACTGTTCGGTGGCGGAGCAGGCGGAGCAGAGATCCCCACTGCAAAACTGGAAGCATCTGCATTTACCGATGATCAGATCGATATCCTGTCCGTTCTGGTAGCTGCAGGCCTGGTTCCTTCCAGAAGTGAAGGAAGACGTGCCGTTGAGCAGGGTGGTGTCTCTGTCAATGACGAAAAGGTTACCGACTTAAAGCAGACCTTTGCAAGAGAGCAGTTTGACGGGGAAGGATTACTGGTTCGTAAGGGTAAGAAGAGCTTCAAGAAAGTGATCAACGCATAACGAAAATTATTTGAATTAAACCCAAGTTCTTGTATAATATATTTGTATTGCATACAAGAATTTGGGTTTTTCTTTTTTTACGGACCTTCTTTGGCAGGGTAAGGACCTGGGAAAAGCCTGTGAGTATGCGTAAATGGAGAGAAAAGAAGTAAAAGGAGCATATCGTTATGGAATTACGTACAGCAGCATCCCCTAAGGATGTAAAGTATTACACTACCGACCGTCTTCGTGAGGAGTTCCTCATCGAGCAGGTATTTGTTCCCGGAGAGATCAAGCTGGTTTACAGCCACATCGACCGTATCATTACCGGTTCCGCAACACCCCTTGCAACACCCCTTAAATTAACGGCAGGGGAGGAACTTCGTGCCGAATATTTCCTGGAAAGAAGAGAGCTTGGCTTTATCAATATCGGTGGTCCCGGTGTTGTTACCGTTGACGGTAAGGAATATAAGGTAGGTCACAAGGACGGTATGTACATCGGCATGGGCAATAAGGAGATCACCTTTGCGTCCGAGGCAGGCGGCAATCCCGCGAAGTTCTATATCAACAGTGCTCCTGCACATACCACCTATCCCACCAAGCTGATCAAGATGGAGGGCGAGCCTTCCGAAGATGTGGTGATCATCAAGCCTGAGAACAAGAAAGAACTTGGTTCCATGGAAGATTGTAACCACCGCGTGATCAACAAATTCATCCTTCCCGGCCAGGTGGAAAGCTGCCAGCTGGAGATGGGTATGACGGCTTTAAAGCCCGGCAGTGTCTGGAATACCATGCCTTGCCATACACATGATCGTCGTATGGAGGTTTATTTATACTTTGATCTTCCCGATGATGCATTCGTTATGCACTATATGGGAGAGCCTCAGGAGACTCGTCACATCGTCATGCGTAACGAGCAGGCTGTGATCAGTCCCAGCTGGTCCATTCATTCCGGCTGCGGATCACGTGCCTACACATTTATCTGGGGCATGGTTGGGGAAAACCAGGATTTTGATGACATGGATGATGTTCGTAATCAGGATCTTCGTTAACGCAGGATCGTAGGATTCAGAGGAGGTATAAACAAATGATGAGATGCAGAAGAACGCCGGTAGAGGCTAACGTTGTTCAGTATGTTGGGGGACAGAATCTGGAAGACGGATTTGAACTCTGGAGCGACGTAGTGACCAAGGGCTGGATCGTTACGGATAATCTGATCAAGGTTACCCGTGAGGACGGTTCCATTGTATGCCCTTACATCAGCCACCGCAGAGGCCGTACCTTTATCGGTAACGGCGATTATATCATCATCGATGATGATGGGACCAAGCATGTTTGCGGTGAAGACAAGATCTTTAAGAGGTATGAGAAGATATGAATCCCGTATACGACAAACTGATGAAATGCTACGAGACCTTTCGGCAGAAGGTTGATTTTGAACCGAAGGTAGCTATTGTTCTTGGCTCCGGGCTGGGAGATTTCGCAAAGCAGATCGATGTAAAATGTGAGCTGCCTTATTCCGAACTGGAAGGATTTCCGGTATCCACCGTTCCCGGTCATGCAGGCAAGTACATCTTCGGTACGCTGGAAGGTGTGCCGGTGGTTTGTATGCAGGGGCGTGTGCATTATTACGAAGGCTATGAGATCTCCGATGTGGTTATGCCGGAGCGCCTCATGGGCCTGATGGGTGCAAAGATATTGTTCCTGACCAATGCGGCAGGCGGCGTTAATTATAACTTTAAGGCTGGAGATCTGATGCTGATCAAGGATCACATTTCCACCTTTATCCGTAATCCGCTTATCGGACCCAATATCGAAGAACTGGGAACCCGTTTTCCGGATATGTCCGCGGTGTATGACAGGGAGCTTTGCGGCCTGATCCAGGATGCGGCCCTTGCAGAAGGGGTTGCATTAAAAGAAGGCGTATATGCCCAGTTTACCGGACCTTCCTTTGAAACGCCTACGGAGATCCGTATGTGCAGAACCTTAGGCATCGATGCGGTAGGCATGTCCACCGTTGTGGAAGCCATTGCGGCTCATCATATGGGCATGCGTGTATGCGGTGTTTCCTGCATTTCCAACCTGGCGGCAGGAATGACCATGAAACCGCTGAGTCATGCAGAAGTACAGGAGACAGCAGATATGGCTGCTGATTCCTTTAAGCGACTGGTTCGTGCCAGCGTAAAAAGATTTGGAGATATTTTGGGATGACAAACAAGGAATTGTTTGAACTGGCAATGCAGGCAAGGGAGAATTCATATTCTCCCTATTCCCATTTTATGGTAGGTGCCGCATTGCTGGCTAA